>NZ_JBKORL010000079.1:0-49405 GCF_047314525.1 Shewanella sp. BJSY2023SW007
GAAAGTTGCATAAAAAAATCCGATGACATGGGGTCATCGGATTTTGATCCTTTCAGTGAGATCGTCAAGCGATCTGTCTTAACTGATCGGCATTAACCCTGGGGTCGGCTTTGGTATTGAAAATAAAGGCTTGTGCTTAGAAGCGCAGGGCTACGCCCACTTTATATCTGGCTTCGCCTTCAAAGCTCCACACTGGGTAATCAGCCTTGAATTCCTTGATCACATCCTCTGCACTAATTGGGGAAACACCCGTCTGTATGCTGTCTTCTTCGGTGATGTTGACCGCTTCAAAGGTGATATCCAAATAGTCGGTTACCGAGTAGCTGGCACTGAGGTCCAAGGTCCCGTAAGACTCGTGCTGACGGTTACCGTAAAAGCCAGGCAGCTCGCGCATCATATACTCAGAGCGCCAGTTATAGGCCAGACGAGCGCTAAAGTCGTCCATCTCATAGTAACCTACCAGGTTGACGGTATGCTTGGATGAATCAGAGAACACGCCCACACGATCCGGATAGTTTTCTGCCGGAGAGGATGCATCGGCAAAAGTATAGTTCACTGAGTAACCCAAACCGTTGTCGAAGGAGTCCTGCAGCTGCAGCTCGATACCATCTATGCTGCCGCCGTCGGCATTGTACTTCTCACTCACTGTCCAGCAGTCATAAATACCTACGCCACAAGAACTTTTACCTTCGGTTACCAGGTTGGGATCTTCAATCCCTATCTGCTGATTCAGCTTCTGTTTAGTGGTGATAAAGGAGCTGACATCCTTGATAAAGTAAGTAGCGGCAAACAGGCCAGAATCACTGAAGTACCACTCCAGACTCAGGTCGGCCTGAGTCGCCTTGAATGGATCCAACGCCACACTGCCACGCACCAGCTTTTCATTGTAAGGTGTGCCATCGTTGTAACCCGGCAGGGTCGAGGTGGCAAACAGCTCGGCGTAGTTGGGACGAGAGATCACCTGAGCAGCTGAGGCGCGCAGTATCACATCCTCGCTCAAGTCGAAGGCGATGTTAACGCTCGGCAGTACGTCGTTATAGCTGGACTTGTCCGTGCTCAGATCATCGGCAAACTGCCCCTGTTTATTAAGCGCGTAATAGTCAGACTCAATGTCGGTCGAGATATAACGGAAACCGAAGTTACCGCGAAATCCTTCCCCGGCAAAAGTAGCCATGGCGTACAGGGCCAGGTTCTCCTCCTGGATGGTGCCATAACCAGACTTGTCGATAGTAAAGCCATCGATGGCGGCATAGGCATCGGCAATCATGGCATCAAATATCGGTTCAGGCAGAGTGAAACCGGCGCCGGATGACATGGTGCCATTGTAGTAGGCAGAAGCATCTTTGGTCAGAACCTTGGCATCATTGACTATCGCCTTATCTGTCATCTGGGTGACTTCATGATCGGCATAGCTCACACCTGTCTTGATGGCACTGATAGCGCCCCAGGCTACCGGGAAGTTGAAGTCCAACTGAGCGAAGGTTTCTTCATCCGTGTTGGGCTGCTTCTTCAGCGCCCAGCCTGCAGTGGCCAATGGGTCGTTAAAGTCGCCGGCCTCAAAATACTTGTTGGCGATGTCGATATTGATCTTATCGCCGGTGGCGTCATAGATACCGGCAAAGTCAGCCGGAACACCAATTGAGTTGCCATAGTTGGCAGTCAAGTCGGTACCACCCTCGGCTTCGGTGCGACCTATACGGCCTTCAACAGTGAAGTTATCCGCTTCATAGTTGAAGTTGAAATCCACTGTATCCGAGCTCATGCTCGCCTTACGGGCCCAGGTTTGTGCCCAGGCAAAACCGCCTTGAACGCTGTGGTTTATCTTGGTACAGACACCAGCGGCATTAACCTGTTCACAGGTGTAGTCGCCTCGCTGTGTGGGGAACAGGAAGATGGAGGTGTTGGCGTTGTTGGCGTCCAGCTCCAGATTCATGTAGTTGAGCCCCAGTTCCAATCTGTCGGTAGGACGATACTGCAACACCAGGTTGATTGCGGTGCGCTCACGATCCTGTTGGAAAGTGGTTGGCACTATCTCCCCCCAGCCAAGCAGGGTTTCGATGCCATTGCGCTGATAGTCTGTTTGGCTCCAGGAACCGGCCAGCAACACACCGAAGTTTTCATCTTCATTTTTCCAGCTGTAGAGGCCGGAGGCTTCAGGATCTATCTCTTCCGAGACGCTGCCATAGTCCCCTTTGGCGCTCAGGAAAACCGAGTTGGCATCCAAATCCAGCGGTTTGCGGGTGTTGATGATGACAGTACCGCCTATGCCACCTTCGGCAATATCGGCCTGGGAAGATTTGTAGACTTCAATCGAGCCCACCATCTCTGGCGGCAGCAAGGTGTAGTTGAAACTGCGGTCGATGGCCTGCTGATCGAACCAACCGGTAGAAGCTACCGAGTGGCCATTAAGCTGGGTACTGGTCAGCTGCGCCGAGGCACCGCGGATAGAAACCTGTTGCCCCTGACCGAACTGGCGGTTAACGGCGACCCCGGGAATACGTCCCAGAGACTCACCCACATCACTGTCGGGGAATTTACCTATATCTTCTGAAGTTACCGCATCGACCACGGCATCAGAAAAACGCTTGGTATTGACCGAAGCCTTCATCGAGGCACGCATGCCGCGAACTTCTATTTTTTCTATATTGGCAGTTTCGTTGCTGTTGTTATCTGCTGCCTCGGCAGCCAGCGCGCCAACAGATACCGCTCCCCCAAGCAGGATAGCGATATTTGCAGCGAGGGCAGTTTTCTTAAAGGTAGATGTTTTCATCTCGTTTCCCTTCCATCACTTTATTATCTTTTTTGTCGCCATAACCATTCTCTCCAAGAGAATGACAACGCTGTCGTGTCCAGGAACAAACATTACACAATAATTAACAGCCTTACCACAACAAAATAACTGCCAAGCAAACAAAAACTGTCATATTACTGTATTAATGGGGTAAAACAGATTTTTAAACTGGTTAAAAACTATTCAAGCAGAGTTTTATACAACCAAGCATGGCAACAGTAGCGGGAAACAAATTTAGTCCTAGACTAAATCATGGCTAAATTCTGCGTTGCCAAACTGGTTAAAAGTCAGCAGTATAAGATGCTCGACAGCGGCCATGCCGCTTCCGGCCCCTGCTGGCTGTGAGTATTCGCCTGATATCTCGGACTAAGTTGAATGAAAGTAACCATCAATGACGTGGCTAAATATGCCGGCGTTTCCATCAAGACAGTATCCCGGGTCACCAATAATGAGCCTTCGGTTAAACAGGCCACTATCGACAAGGTCAATGCTGCAATCAAAGAGTTGAATTACCAACCTAATTTAGCAGCCCGCAACTTGGCTGCCACCAGTTCCTATGTCATAGGCTTCGTCTATGACAACCCCAATGCCTTTTACATTATCGATATGCAAAACGGTATTCTCTCCGCCTGTCGGGACAAGGGCTATGAGCTGTTGATCCATCCCTGTGATGCCAAGGCCGAGGGTATTTGTGAACAACTGACCACCATGGTGAAACATGCTCGCCTGGCCGGGCTGGTACTGACGCCGCCGCTATCGGAAGATCCCAAGGTACTCTCAGCCCTGGATGCCATAGGCGCCAACTATGTTCGCATCATGGCAGGTGACAGAGTAAAGGCCGATAGCGGGCTGGCGGTATTGGTTAACGACAGATCCGGCGCCGTGGCCATCACCCAACATCTTATTGATCTCGGGCATAGGCAAATCGCTTTTCTCAGCGGCGACTATCAGCACCAATCCACCAAGGAGCGCCTGGAAGGTTATCGTCAGGCCTTGAGAGATAACGGCCTGGACGAGTCTTCCGATCTGATTGTCGAGGGAGAATACTCATTTGAATCCGGAGTTGAGGGTGCCAAGAAGCTGCTCAAAGGGGCGAATCGGCCCAGCGCCATAGTGGCCTGTAACGACGAAATCGCCGCCGGAGCCCTGTTTGCCGCCAGGTTGGAAGGGATGGATATTCCCACCGAGCTCTCGATTGTCGGCTTTGAGGACAGTCCCTTCTCACGCCAAACCTGGCCCAAGTTGACCACAGTGCATCAGCCCAACGGCAAGATTGCCCAGATAGCTACCGAGCTGTTGATCGCCAATCGCCGTGAGCAGAGCGTTCGCAGCGAAATCTTTACCCCAGAGCCGGTTATCAGAGACTCGAGCGCCAGGGTGCAAGCAAGCTGAAATTCCAGCCACTAAAAAGGCGCTCTACTGAGCGCCTTTGCGATAAGATTCAAAACACTTTATCAGTGCAACTTGAGTTTGGGCCTGTGCCACTTCAGCAGCCGCTGTGCCAGACGATACACCAACGCCGAAAACCAACCGTACAAACTCGCCAGATGGCGTTGATACAGAGACATGTACATCATCCGCGCCACGTAACCCTCAATAAACAGGGAGCCGGATCTCAGGTTGCCCATCAGATTGCCCACCGCCGAGAAACGGCTCAGTGACACCAATGAACCATAGTCGCGATAAACAAAAGGATTTTCTGCCTTGCCCTTCAAACGGTTGAGAATATTTTTATACAGAGTTTCCGCCATCTGCGATGCGGCTTGGGCCCGGGGAGGCACAGGCTTACCGTTGTCCTGCACCAAAAAGGCGCAGTCGCCCAAGGCGTAGATATCCTTGTGACCCTTAACCCGCATACAGGCATCGACCTCGATAAGGTTACGGTTATTGACCGGCAACTTATCAAACTGTTGCAGTACATCCGGCCCCTTGACGCCGGCCGCCCATACTTTGAGTCCGGCGGGGATCAGCACATCTTCCTGGGTCACAAATCCCTGCTTGGTCACCTCTTTGACCTGCACCCCGATATGCAAGCGAACTCCGATATGATCCAGTACAGACTGGGCCCTGGAGCTCACCTTGTCCGGCAACGCCGGCAATATCTTGGGCGCCGCCTCAATCAGGTGAATTTCCAGATGATGCTTATCGACATTGAGGTAACCGTATTCTTTGACCGAGTCCAGCACATGATGCAACTCGGCGGCCAGCTCAACTCCGGTCGCGCCGGCGCCCACTATGCCGATACTGAGTTTTTCGCTGGTTTCGTCCAGCAGCAACAGGTTGTCCAGTAACTTGTGGTGAAATTGATTGGCGCTATCGAGGCTGTCGAGGAAGATACAGTGCTCTTTGGCACCCGGGGTGTTGAAGCTGTTGGCCACTCCGCCGATGGCAACTACCAGATAATCATAGGGTAACTCACGCTCGGCGATAATCTGCTCGCCGTCATCATTACTGACTCCGGCCAAGGTGATGGTCTTGGCCTCGGGATCGCATTGCAGCATTTCACCGCGTAGAAAGCGATAGCCATTTTTCAGGCCATGGTCGCGATACAGCAAGCCTTCTACCGATTGATCTATCACCCCAACGGCCACTTCGTGCAGTTTGGGCTTCCAGATATGTACCGGACTCTTATCTATCAGGGTTATTTCAGCCTCTTTCTTCAGGCCCAATTTGCGTCCCAGCTTGGATGCCAGCGCCAATCCTCCGGCACCGCCGCCCACAATCAAAATCCGCTTACTGGTCACAAATTCCCCCAAGAGTATGAACTAATGCAAGATAGTCTTTTATAACATGATCCCGCTCAAAAATAACCCGAGTTCTAAATTAATATTTCTTTATATATCACTGATGCAGGTAAATATTTGCCATCATTTCCTGTCGCTCAAGGCTGGTGTAATGCCACCTTGGTGCGTTTTAAGTTGTAGAACATCCACAGGCACAATAGGCTGCTGCAGGACGCCAAGGAGATCCACACGCCCGGCACGCCAAAGGCCCAGGCAAACCCCCAGAGGAACAGGCCTATCAGCAGCAACTTACTGCCCGTGAGTATCGAGGCCTCGGCCGGACGATTGATGGCCTGGAAGAAACTGGCTCCCACCAAAATCAAGCCTTCCATCGGCAAGCCCCAGAAATAGAGATACATGCCCTCAATGGCAACCGGGGCCAGGGTCGGGTTGTCACCGGCAAACAGATACACTATCCATTCCGGGCGGCTGTAGATAAGCACTAATCCCAGCAAGGCGCAGATTAAGGTGACGGAAAACGCCATTTTGGCGGTCTGCTTGACCCTGTCATATCGACCGGCACCGGCATTGAAGCTGAGAATCGGTTGTGTGCCGAGGGCTATGCCTTCAAACACAAAGTAAAACAGGGCTTCGGTATAGCTCACCACGCCATAGGCGGCCACATGCAGCGAAGTGCCGGTCCAGAGCAGCGCCATGTTATGCATGGTCAATACAATCGACAGGTAGAGATTCATCAGGAAACTGGGCATCCCCAGCTTGACGATTTCCCAAACCAGCTCCAGGCTCAGTTTCATCTGCTGCCAGTCGATATTAAGCCGGGTGCGCTTGCCGAAGAAATGTTGCAGACACAGGCCGCCGGTGACCGCCTGGGACAACATGGTAGCAATGGCGGCACCGGCAAGGCCAAAGGGAAAGACCACAATAAACAGCCAATCCAGCAGGGTGTTGAGCACGCCCCCAAATACCAGGATCCAGGTGACGAAACTGGGGCGACCGTCATTACGCAAAAGCGCCGAGAAGGCCATGGAGATGATGGGGAAAATGCCCAAGGCAAAGTACCAGAACAGGTATTGGTAGGCGCCTTCATAGACCTCACCTTCGGCTTTCAGCCAGCGCAGAATATCGTCGGTCAACATGGTACCGGCAAGCGACACCACCAGCGCACTCAACAGGCAAAGACTGAAGGTATTGCCGAGAATTTTTCTGGCCCTGGCGACATCACCGCGGCCAAGATTGATGGAGATAAGCGCCGCGCCGCCCATGCCCAAAAGCGCACCAAGCGCATAGAGAATGGCGCCCACAGGGTAAGCCAGCATAATACCCGCCAGACCCGTTTCCCCCAGGTAGTGGCCGATAAACATCCCGTCTATGGTGACGTAAATTCCGGTCACCAACATGGACATCACAGTGGGGACTGTGTAACGCCAAAAGAGTTTACTGACAGGTTGCTGCAGTAAGGCGAGATCCTGCTCAGTCTGTGGGCTGTTTGGGGTCATGACGCTTTCTCAACATCAAAGGTGTTAAACCATAAGTTCTATATCAGAGGCCATATTAAGAGGCACCTGCTCGGCCTCTTTTCAAATTAGCGCTCCGAAATCAATCACCTCGGAAAAAGTGGATGGCGGATTGTACCCGAGTTATCCGCCAGGATGCCACTACCTTGAATAGGGCGTTATTCGGCGACTTTGATGGCGAGCAGTTGCTGCTCCAAAGATTCAGGTTGCAAAGGGGCGCGACTGATGATCTCCAGCCTGGAGTCCATGGCATCATCAAGCTCTTCAACGCTCAATTCACCATCGAGCATATTGAGCGCCGCTATGCCGTCTTTGGTGATCATCACAGCTTTTAGCCGCACCACATCGAGTGCCTTGACCCAGCGATAGAGGCGCTCGAGATCGAACAGCCAATCCGGAGCAAAGATCCAGCCATAGCTGTAACAGCCCTCGCCTTTGTTACTCTTGAACACTATGCCGCGAACGTCCCACTCAGGCGTTTCCGGGCTCTGCGGCTCGGCGCCGACTGGCTTGATGGCAAACACACCGGCATTTTGCCGCAGCAGCCCGGCGCCTAAGGGAGTGGCTTTAGCGTTCAAATTGGCCTTTGCCGGCCGAGCCAGCGAACGCAACAATTCATCATTGAGCTTCTGCTCTTTGGACCAGTAGAACAGCTCCCCTTGCAGTTGCTGAGCGGCAATAAAGGCGGCTATCTGTTCTCTTAGCAGATCTCCCCCCAGATCATTTTGCAACTCATCCCCAGGCAGAACCATTGGCTCTTGCTGTTGCCAGAGGTCCTGCTTGCCGGCCAGCAGGATATCGGCTATCTGCAGCTGGGAGAGAAAATTCTCATGTTCGGTATAACGCTTGTCACTGAGTTTGCGCGGGTCAAACAGACAGATACTGGCCTTGAGGCTGAGCACTTCGGCAAACTGTTTCGAGCTTAGGGTTTTCAAAATCTCTTTGGGATGGCCAAGGCCTGTTGGCTCTATCAGCAACCTGTCGGGTTTGGCCCGGGCCAGCAGTTGAGTCACCGCCACTTGAGTCGGCACCCCGGCGGCGCAGCACAAACAGCCGCCGGGCACTTCTCGTATGACAACGCCGGAGTCACTCTGGCCCATCAGACCGGCATCTATTCCTATTTCACCGAACTCATTGACCAATACCGCCCAAGTCTCGCCCGCAGGCTTATTGGCCAGCAGCGCTTTAATAAAGGTGGTTTTGCCTGAGCCGAGAAAGCCGGTGATCAGATTGGTGGCAACGGGTTTGAGGATCATCTGTGACTCCATTCCTTACAGCATTGAGGCAGCAGAGTGTAACCCAAGCAGGGAAAGAATTAGCTCGAAATTGTAAACAGATGCAAAATGGGCGCGGATAGCGCCTATTTCTGTGAACCTGACCGGTTAGGGCTTGAGTTCGTGATCCACTATCGGTGTCAGCCCCTTGGCACGGTTTTTCATGGCATCCTCCAAGTCAAAGCCACCGGCGCGCCAACTCTTGGCCTCAACCGGGGTGAAGTTTTGCTTGCTCCAGGCCTTGGCATCATCGAGTTTAAAGCCTGCATCCTGCCAGGCGCCTGCGCTTGAGGCGTCAAATCCGGCAACATGCCACTGCTGGGCGCTTCGGGAATCAAAACCTGCCTCTTTCCAGGAGGCTATCTCGGTTGAACTCATACCGGACCAGTCTTTGGGAATGGAGCTGCAAGCCACAAGCAAACTCAGCCCAAGTAAGATCACAGATTTTCGCCACATACTCATCTCCTTTAACGCTCGAGTTAACAGGTTGCGCTGCTGACGGCATACCGAGGCAACGCATTGAGTATAGCAGGCTTTTTTAATCTACCTGCGCCTTGGCCCTTTGGGCTGCTGGCCCTTACGACCGGGTTTATGGCCCCTGTGAGTCTTGGCAGGTCGGGGCTTCTCCATAGACTGTAAATAGCGCTCCGGCAGCGGCGCGTCCTTCTCGTAACCCGGCAGTACTTCTCTTGGCAGCTTGTAACCGAGCAGGGCTTCTATTTCAGCCAGTTTTTGCTCTTCAGCCGGGCTCACCAAAGAGATGGCTTCGCCGCTGCGCCCGGCTCTGCCGGTACGGCCGATGCGATGAATATAGTCATCAGCCTGGGATGGCAGCTCGAGGTTGATAACCCTTGGCAAGGCGGGAATATCCAGGCCTCGGGCCGCGACATCGGTTGCCACCAATACCCGAATCTCTCCATCGATGAACTGCGCCAGAGCGCGGCTACGGGCCCCCTGAGTCTTGTCGCCGTGAAAACAGGCGCTCTTGATGCCGTCGAGTTTCAGCTCTTGTTGCAACTGCTCGGCGCTCTCCTTAGTACTGACAAAGGCCAACACCTGTTGCCAGTTGTTGCGGCCAATAAGCTCAGCCAGCAACTCGGCTTTACGGCGATAGTCCACCGGATATACCTTTTGCTGGATCTGTGCCTGAGTACGGCTCTCTTTATCCACTTCAAACCATTCTGGCTTATCGAGCAGCTTGTGCCCGAGGCGCTTAACCGCCTCGGGAAAGGTCGCCGAAAACAACATGGTCTGATGTCCGGCTGGCAGATAGCGCCCCAGGCGCTCAATATCCGGCAAAAACCCCAGATCCAACATGCGGTCAGCCTCATCCAGCACCAGGGCCTTAACCTGATCCAGCCTGAGATGCTCTTGGCTAAGGTGATCGAACAGCCGCCCCGGCGTCGCCACCAGCACTTCAATACCGGCCGCTATCGCCTTGCGTTGAGGGTTGAAGTTGGCGCCGCCGAAAATGGCCAAAATGCGAAATGGCGTATGGGCGGCATATTTGCCCAGCTGAGTCGCCACCTGCTGCGCCAGCTCGCGGGTTGGTGTCAGGATAAGCACTCTCGGCGCGGCGCCATACTCAGGCTCAGTGAGCCCCTGTTGCTGCCACTCATCAATCAAGGTGGCCAACAGCGGCAAGCCAAAGGCCGCGGTTTTGCCTGTGCCTGTCTGGGCCGAGGCCATAATATCCCGCCCGGCCAATGCCGCCGGTAACACCTGCTGCTGCACCGCCGTCAGCTCACGATAGCCACACTGGGCGACGGCTTCGAGCAGCGGCCCCGGCAGCTGGGTTTCAGAAAACTGCATCTTCAACACCTGAAACATAAAAAGACCGGCGAGTATAACGCAAAGGCAAGCAATCAGCTGACATTTCCGCCCCCTATGACCTGATGCTTGCCAAGATATTTTTGTTCAAAGCCTTCGATGTCCAATGGCTGGGAATACAGATACCCCTGAGCATAGTCACAGCCTATACGAGTCAAGATCTCGGCCTGACCGGCTGTCTCCACCCCTTCGGCTATTACCTTCATCCCCAACTTGTGTGCCATTACTATGATGGCTTCACAGAGAGTCAAATCGCTTTCATCTGTTTCCAAATTACGTGTAAATAATTGATCTATTTTGAGATAGTCGATATCAAACCGCTTCAGATAAGCCAAGGAGGAATAGCCGGTGCCAAAGTCATCCAGAGACACCTGAATGCCGGCATCCCTATAGGCCAATAGCTTATCACTGACCCCCATTTTGGCATCCAGCAACAATCCCTCAGTTATCTCGATACAGATCCCGGAACCGGACACCTCAAGGCTTGCCAACAGCTCCAGCCACTCGGCAAAACGGTTACCCTCGTCGCGAAACTGGATTGGCGACTTGTTGATACTGATCTGCACCTCGCGGCCATAAGCCTTGCGCCAGGCGGCACTCTGACGCGCCGCCTGCTCAAACACCCAGTTACCGATTTCAAAGATAAGCCCTGTGTCTTCCGCCACCGGAATAAACTCAGCCGGCGAGACACTGCCGCGCTCACTGTGATTCCAGCGCAGCAAGGCTTCAGCCTTGAACACCTTCCCGCTGCCCAGCTCGACTATGGGTTGGAACCTGAGTTCGAATTCGCGCCGCTCCAATGCCTGACGCAAATCCTGAATAAGCCGCATCCTGTATCTGGCGTATTCCTGCATTGAGGCGGTGAAATAGTTGAAACGGTTACGGCCCTGATCTTTGGCGGCATACATGGCCTGATCCGCATGTTTAAGTAACAACTCCACTGTCTGTCCATCATCGGGATACAGGGTAATACCGATACTGGCGCTGATAAAGGCGGTTTCATCGCCCAACTTGAAAGGCTCGGCCAGACTGCTGAGAATATGATTGGCTACCCGCTCAACTCCGTTATGATCCTGCACATCCGAGAGCAATAGGGTGAACTCATCGCCGCCGAGTCTGGCCACCACGTCGGACTCACGCACACAGGCCTGCAGCCGCTCCGAGGTTTCCACCAACAACAGGTCGCCCATATCATGGCCCAGGGTATCGTTAACTTCCTTGAAAAAATCCAGATCCAGAAACAGCAGCGCAAATCTTTGTTGATGACGAACAGCCTTACGAATTTCATTGCCCAGGTGCTCGGTGAACATGCGCCGGTTCGGCAGGCCAGTAAGGGCATCATAGTTGGCCTGACGCCAGATGAGACGCTCGTTCTGCTTTTTGTCGGTAATGTCGGAAAACAGCGCCACTCTTCTCAGCGGCGCATCGCCTGAGCTATGAATGGTATTAATGCTGAGCCAGATCATTATCTTGCGGCCATCACTGCAGCGCAGCCACATTTCGCCCTGCCAACGCCCCTTGTGCTCGAACGCCTGACTTAGTTCACGATAAAACACTTCTTCATGATCATCACACTTGAGCATGTCTATATTGCTGCCAAGAATATCCTCCGCTTGATATCCCGTGATAGCGCTGAATGCCGAGTTAACCGTTATTATGGTGCCGACTTCATCCAGTACACTCATCGCCTCACTGGAGTTTTCATAGACGGATGCAGCCAGTTTAAGGGAAGCTTCCTGCTGTTTTTGCTCGGTAATATCCACATGTACACCGCAAACCCTAAGCGGCCGTCCTTTTTCATCACGGCTGACCACCTTGCCGGTGTCCTGCACCCAGCGCAACTCACCATCCGGGCGGATCAGCCGGTATTGCACCTGGTGCTGCTTTGTTTTTCCGGCCAGATGCTCATCCAAAGAACGCAGCACCCAGGCCCTGTCTTTGGGATGGATACCATCTAGCCACAGTCGTTTGTTATCATTGAGGTTATCAAGCGAACAACCAAGGATCTCGGCACTGCGTTTGTTGCGCACTACGGTATCCTTGATGGGATCCCAATCCCAGAAACCGAGCTGACCACTTTGCAGCACCAGCTCCAACTGTTCGCGACTGGCGGCACTCGCCTGCTCAGCCAGCTTGGCCGAGGTGATATCGATATAACCGGCAATCACCAACTGCACCTGTTGATGATAGCGCTGGCAGGCCACTGTCATATGGGTATAAACATAATCACCCGCCTTGGTGATAAAACGTTTCTCCATCTCATATTCATCGATTTCACCATCCAGCATCCGCCTGAATTGCGCCATATCGGCGGGCAGATCATCTGGATGGGTCATTTCAGACCAAGTCAACTGCATCAGTTCCTGCTCTGTATAACCCAACATCTTGCTCATATGGGGGTTTATCTTAAGCCAATGCTGATCCGGCGCAGTAATCGAAATCCCAATATTGCCAATATTGAACTGGGAGCGAAACAGAAAGTCATCCTGCAGTCGAATGCGGTTGTCACGCTCAAATTCCAGCCGCCGCGACAGCAAGCGCCCCAACAACACATTGGTGAGTGGGAACAAAGTCAGCACAGGCAAACTGATACTTGCCAGCACTCCCTTGGCGGTGTCCCAGGGCAGCAGCAACATCCAGGCCAACATCAACAGGTGTACCAACAGGGAAAAACCGGCTAATTCCCAATAGCCGATATCGGCGAGGGACTGCTTGCGTCGCCTGCGCCACAACAGGCCAAGCAAACCACTGGAGAGAATCACTCCCACGCCGATCAAAACACCTTCACCGCCCCCCTGATAAATACGAAAAGCGGCTGCAATACTGCATGCTATCAAGGTCGGCAAACCGCCGAAGAACAGGCCTGAAATACTTAAAAGTACAGAGCGACTATCGAAGAAAATTCCCGGTTCATAGTTCCAGGGAGTGAGCATCAAAGCAATACAGATACCACCGATAATGACGCCTATTAACAAGCGCCACAGCAGGAAGTAGTCCCGTTGTTGTTGTCTGGGAATAGCATCATACATAAATACCAACGCCAGCAGAAAAGCGGCATTTTGTGCCAAAGGAAGGAAAATGCTCTGTTCCATCTATTCCCAAGCCTGTGAATAACAAAGAAGAAATCTACAGGTCTAGTGTAGCAGAGCACCTTTGGAAACCTGACTAATTTATGCACTCACCTCGGCGCAGCATTCATTGCTGCTGAAACTTTAGGCGTTATATAACAACTCCAAATAAAGCTGGGCACTGTCTTGCCATGAAAAGCGGCTGGCGGAGGCCCTTTTTCTAAGGACATTCCAGTTGGCAGTGGAATAGAGCTCCAAGGCCCGGGACAGGGCGTCGAGTAGCGCCTTGGCCTGCTCATCCAGCCCGGTTCCTGCGAATACCAAGCCATTATCACCGTCGCTGATGGTATCGGCCAGCCCGCCGGTGGCATGCACCAAACAGGGTTGGCCTGCTCTCAAAGCCAGCATCTGGCTGATACCGCAAGGCTCGAAGGAGCTTGGCATCACAAACAGATCGCCGCATTGATAGAGGGCATCGGCCAGCTCCTGGTGATAACCATTGATAAAGCGAAAATTGCTGTTGCTCGCGGCGATGCGACCAAAGAGTGCCGCTATCTGCTCATCGCCGCTGCCGAGCAGCCAAAAACAGGCGCTGTCGCTGAACTGCGCCAGCCTTAGCAACAGCTCTTCCAGCACTGTCTTGCCCTGCCAGGGATGACACAGCAAGAGCAACTTCTGTTCAGTGAGCCTGCCAACCGAGGTCAGCAGCATTCCCGGTGACTCAGATATCTGCCCCAAGCGGATTTGAGCAATCATATCTGCCGGCGTCACTGCATCGCTGCGCCCGAGTTTACTCAATAATGCCTCTGTGGCTATTTTGGGCAGTTGCAACTTGAGTTGCTGCCGTTTGCCGGTAGCGAGCGGTAATCCTTTTTGATAGTCACAACCGTTGAGAATGCCGAACAGCTGGCCAAGCTTGGCTTTATCCTGCAGGTCAGCCTCCAATCCTTCGCCGCCAAAGAAACCCAGCTCTGGCTGTGACGGACACAGCACTTCCTTGGCATAAGTCGCCGAGACCAGATGGATAACATCACTGAACTGAATCGCCGCCCGCAGCGGATTGATACATCCGGGGTAGCGGGTATCCAGCGCCAATTGCAGCTTGGGATTTCCCCCTTCGGCCAACAGCCAGGGATACCAGGCCGCCAGGGAAGATGCCTCGCCGGCAAGCGGCCGTACCCCCTGCATCGCCAGATTGTGGATACTGAGGATGCAGGGCACTTTTGATAGGCCACGATAGGCGGGATCCAGTGCTCTTAACATGGCAAAACCGCCGCAGTGCCAGTCGTGCAGGTGAAACCTGTCCGGCAGCGGCAATAATTCCTGTTTCAACGCCGCCGCCACTGCAGCGCCGAAAAGGGCGAACTTGCCTGCATCTGTGGCAAAGGGGCGCTCAGGGCCATCCAGGCTGTAGACTTCACGCTTAACGCTGCAAAAACCTTCATGAGCCAGAAGATAGATCCACAATCCCTGGGGGCCTGGCTGAACCGCCGGATTAGCAATCCGATACAGCCGCGCCCGGGTGGTGTTTGCGCCGAAAGCAAATTCAAACTGGCACAGAAAATCGGCCCCCTGCTCCCTGGCCAAAAAGCCATAGTCCGGCATTATGATATGCGCCGCCACGCCTTGGCTTTGCAGCGCCGGAGGTAACTCGGCCAGCACATCGGCCATACCGCCGACTTTGGCGCCGGCCAGGGCAGCGTTTTCCGCTGCCAACATCAACACCTGCAGTTTTGCTTTCGCCGCCATTATTCGTACCCCACAGGCAGTCCCAACATATCTCGGGTCACCAGCACCACACCGCTTTCCGAGACCCGAAAGCCCTTGGCCCTGTCGTGGTCATGGTTGAAGCCTATCTCCATCCCCTCGGGGATAATGCAGCCCCGGTCGATAATAGCCTTGCGAATGCGGCAATGACGCAACACCACCACATCGGGCAGGATCACTGAGTCTTCCACCTCTGAGTAAGAACAAACCCTGACCTCATTGAAGAGAACGCAGTGGCGCACAGTGGCACCTGAGATAATGCAGCCGCTGGAAACCACTGAGTCCAGCGCCATACCGCGCCTGTCATCATCGTCAAATACAAACTTGGCCGGCGGCAGTTGTTCCTGATAGGTCCAGATGGGCCATTTGGCATCATAGAGATTGAGCGCCGGCGTCGGCGACAGCAGTTCCATATTGGCTTGCCAGAAAGAATCCAGAGTTCCCACATCGCGCCAGTAGGCCTGCTCGTTGGGAAAGGCGCTGCGAAATGGATAGGCATAAACCCGGTGCTTTTCTATGATGGCCGGAATAATGTCCTTACCGAAATCCCGGTTGGAATCGGCATTCTGGGCATCTTTTTTCAGCTGCTCAAACAGAAACTCTGTGTTGAACACATAGTTACCCATAGATGCCAGGCAGGATTCGGGGTTATCCGGCAAGGGCCTGGGTTGGGCCGGTTTCTCTTCAAACCCCAGAATACGGTTGCTGCTGTCCACCTCCATCACCCCAAAGGCGTTGGCCGCTTCGGCCACCGGCACCTCCATACAGGAAACCGTCATATCGGCGCCGGACTCGGCATGAGCGGCCAGCAGACCGGCGTAATCCATGCGGTAAATATGATCGCCCGAAAGCACCATCACATAGCGCGGCAACTCGTGACGTATGATGTCTATGTTCTGAAACACAGCATCGGCCGTGCCCTGATACCAGTTGTCCGAATAACGTTGAGATGCCGGCAATATCTCCACCGACTCCCCCAACTCCTTTTTGAAATGCCCCCAGCCGCGGGTCACGTGGCGGATAAGCGAATGAGACTTGTACTGGGTCACCACCCCTACCCGGCGGATCCCCGAGTTGATGCAGTTGGACAGCGGAAAGTCGATAATCCTGAACTTGCCGCCGAAATAGAGCGCCGGCTTGGCCCGCCAATCGGTCAGCTCATGGAGACGGGAACCCCGGCCTCCGGCCAGGATCAGGGCATAGGTTTCACGGGTAAGGTTACTGATATAACGCGGACTCGGATTCGGCATAAAAGCGTGCTCCCAATTAACAGAAAAAAGGCGCTCACTGCGCGCCCCAGATATGGTCGCGATAACCGGCTATGGTGACATCGCTGGAGAAGCGGCCACTGACCGCGGTGTTGCGAATACTCATGGCGGTCCAGCGCTGAGGGTCCTGATAAGCCTTGGCGGCTTGCAGCTGGGCCAGACGGTAGGTTTCAAAGTCGGCCGCCAGCATCCAGGGATCTTGGGGCGATTCAATGGCGGCTATGATGGGGTCGAAGATCCCCGGCTCCAGCAGATTAAAATGACCACTTTTGAGCAGCGTCATTACGCCGCCGAGCGCCGCCGAAGACGCTATATATTGCGCCGGGCAGTAGTGCGCCTTGAGTTCCTCCACCGCCAGGGCATTGAGGCCAAACAGGAAGAAGTTGTCTTCACCTACCTCTTCGAGCATCTCGATATTGGCACCATCCAGAGTGCCTATGGTCAGGGCGCCATTCATCATGAACTTCATATTGCCTGTGCCCGAGGCTTCCTTGCCGGCGGTGGATATCTGCTCAGACAAATCCGTACCCGGGCAGATCACCTCCATGGCACTGACGTTATAGTCGGGCAAAAAGGCAAACCTTAACCAGGGACTGACTCTGGGATCCTCATTGACCATATGAGCCACATTGTTGGCCAGTTTGATCACCAGTTTCGCCATGGCATAACCGGGTGCCGCCTTGCCGCCAATAAGCACGCAGCGTGGTTGCATCCCCCGGGTATCGCCACTGACAATCCGCTGATAGAGATGGATCACATGCATGATATTCAGCAGTTGCCGCTTGTATTCATGGATCCTCTTAACCTGCACATCAAACATCATGGAGGGGTCGAAGTTCACCTGGCAGCGCTGCGCCACCAGCTCGGCCAGCGCCTGTTTATTGGCCTGCTTCACCTCGCGCCAGGCGGTAATAAATGGCTTGTCCGAGGTAAAGGCGTTGAGGGCAGTCAGGCATCTTAGGTCGCTCAGCCAATCCTGCCCCAGGCGGCTGCTGATGAGCGCGGCCAAACGGGGATTACAGTGAGCCAGCCAGCGCCTGGGAGTCACGCCATTGGTACGGTTGTTGAACTTATGCGGCCAGAGCTCGTAAAAATCCCGAAACAGCCCTGTGGTCAACAGCCTTGAGTGCAGCGCCGCCACACCATTGACCGAAAAGCTGGCCACTATTGCCAGATAAGCCATACGGATATGGGGCTCATCCCCCTCTTCTATGATGGACATCTGCCGCAGACGTGACACGTCGCCGGGCCAGTGATGTGCCACCAACTCCAGGTATCTGGCGTTGATTTCATAAATGATCTCCAGAATACGCGGCAGCATCTGGGCGAACATACGCACCGGCCAGCGCTCCAACGCCTCCGGCAACAAGGTATGGTTGGTGTAGGCCATGCAATGGCTGACTATTTCCCAGGCGGCTTGCCACTCCAGCTGATATTCATCTATAAGCAGGCGCATCAA
The DNA here is from genome assembly GCF_047314525.1 of Shewanella sp. BJSY2023SW007. Taxonomy (NCBI): domain Bacteria; kingdom Pseudomonadati; phylum Pseudomonadota; class Gammaproteobacteria; order Alteromonadales; family Shewanellaceae; genus Shewanella; species Shewanella sp. BJSY2023SW007. Next base: position 17,716 of record NZ_JBKORL010000079.1, read on the forward strand.
CTCAGGCACCGCAATCGCCGGATGGGTATCATTGAGCTGCAGCACATGAAACTTGGCAAACTCACTAAAGTCCAGGCCTTTGTTGGCAACCCAGGTCGTCAACAGATCCTGCAAACTGGCAGAGGACAGGAAATACTGCTGCCGCAGCCGCAACTCTTTGCCGTTTTCACTGCTGTCATTGGGGTACAACACCATGGTGATCTGCTCGGCCAGATTCTTCGCCGCCACGGCTTCGGTGTAATCCCCCTGGTTGAACTCAGCGAGGTCAAACTCATCTGTGGCCTCGGCCTTCCAAAGCCTCAGGGTGTTGACCCGGCCGTTGCGATAACCCGGCACCGGCATATCATAGGCAACCGCCAGTACATCCTGGGTATCCACCCAGGCTCTGTGCCGACGGCCATCGCGGTCAACATGACTCTGCACATGACCGAAGAAAGGCACTGTCACATTGTGCTGTGAAGCCCGCACTTCCCAGGGGTTGCCATCCCTGAGCCAGCGGTCCGGCTGCTCCTGCTGGTAACCATCGACTATCTGCTGAGCAAACATGCCGTACTCATAACGAATGCCATAGCCAGTGACCGCCAGTCTGAGACTGGCGCAACTGTCCATAAAGCAAGCCGCCAGCCGCCCGAGACCGCCATTTCCCAGACCTGCGTCATGCTCTTGCTGTTGCAGGGTTTCAAGCGCTACCGCATAGCCTTGCAGCATCTCCCGGCACTCGTCGGTCAGGTCCAGATTGAGCAAGGCGTTGCCCAGGCTTCGGCCCATCAAAAACTCCAGCGACAAATAAGCCACCTGTTTGCGTTGGTACAAAGCGTCCTGGCTGCGACTGGCGCACCAATCGTCCAACAGCTGCTCTTTGACACTCAGGGCCAACGCCTGATAGAGCTCCTGTGGCCTGCGCTCATTGCGGTTAAGATCGTATCTCAGCTGTCTGGCAAAGGCCGCCGGCAGTGAATCACAGGGCTCGCAGTCTTGGTGCACCAGATGGCCTGGGGCTTGTTGACTAGCGGGCGCTATTGGCGATGCGGCTTTTGATGCTTTTGATGCTGTTGTCGATTGGCTCTTACTGCGGCTCTTGACTCTATTCCTTGAAGTATCAGTCATGGCTGGCTCCTTTGGCTGAGGACGACAAATAACGGCCACCTGCGGCCAGCAGCTGAAAACTGCAGGCGGCAACGGCGAAAGATGAAGCTGTGGGATAGCAGGATTGCTGTTCATCCCGTCCGGCTTCGCTGGAAAGCAGCAATTGCCACTGCTCACCGGCTCCAGGCGGCGGAGATGGCAGACAAAACTGGCTGTTGCTGTCACCGGCATGCAGCAGGATCAGCAGAGCTTCGGTCTGAAGTTTGTTTTCTCCTTGAGGGCTAATATCTAACTGACGGCTCTTATTGAGCTGATGGCTCTCGCTCAGCTGATGGCTCTTATTCAGCTGAAGGCTCTCTGCCCGCTGAAGGCTCCTATTGAGCTGACGGCTCTGCATCAACTGCAAGCTGCGGCACTGGACTTCGCCCCAATGGCCGGGGGTCATGGCCTCGCCGGAGGCAGCAAACCAAGCCAGGGCTCTGGGAGCCTGGAGGGCATCGGTGTGAACATAGTCATCGCTGTCATAAAAGCCGCAATCCCGGCGAATATGGATAAGCCGGCGAACAAAGGCGCCAAACGCAGTATCTTCCCTGTGCCAATCGAGCCAGCCCAATGGGTTGTCCTGACAATAGGCGTTGTTGTTACCGCTCTGGGAGTTACCGAACTCATCGCCGGCCAGTAACATGGGCGTGCCCTGGGAGAGCAGTAAACTCGCCAGCAGATTACGGCTCTGACGCGCCCTCAAGGCCAGTATGGCGGCATCTTTGCTCTCGCCTTCCACGCCATGGTTGGCACTGAAGTTTTCATGGTGACCATCGCGGTTATTTTCGCCGTTGGCCTGATTGTGCCGTTCGCGATAGCTCACCAGGTCCCTCAGGGTGAAACCATCATGGCTGCAGATAAAGTTGATTGAACTTTGCGGGCCGCGCCCCGAGTGTTCAAACAGATCGCCGGAGCCGGAAAGGCGCCTGGCAAGCTCGGGCAAGAGCCCGGCATCACCACGCCAGAAACGCCGCAGAGTATCGCGATATCTGTCGTTCCATTCGGCAAAACGATTGGGAAATTGCCCCAACTGATAACCGCCCGGACCTATGTCCCAGGGCTCGGCTATCAGCACACATTGCTGCAGTTCAGGGTCTTGCAGCAAGGCATCGAACAATCCGGCGCGATTGCTGAATCCCTGCATCTCACGGCCAAGGCTGGTAGCCAGATCGAAACGAAAGCCATCCACCCCCATGATATCGACCCAGTAACGCAGCGAGTCCATCAGCAGCTGTACCACTCTTGGATGACTGATATCCAGGCAGTTGCCACAGCCAGAGTCATTGATATAAAAACGCTTATCTGCCGGATGCAAACGATAGTAGCTGACGTTATCCAAGCCGCGAAAACTGACGGTCGGCCCCTGGCGGTTACCCTCGGCGCTGTGGTTGAAGACCACATCCAGCACGAGTTTGATACCGGCATCATGCAGGGCAGAGACCATCTGCTTGAATTCGCCAATGGCATCGTCAGAGGCCGAATATGCCCCATGGGGAGCGAAGAAACCTATGCTGTTATAACCCCAGTAGTTACTGCGACCACTCTCCAGCAGGAAAGGCTCGGACAGAAAGGCGTGCACCGGCAGCAGTTCGACACAGGTGATCCCGAGCGACTTGAGATAAGCTATCGCCACCGGGTGCGCCAAACCGGCAAAGGTGCCGCGAAGCTCAGGGGGGATCCCTGCCATGGCGGCGGTGAAGCCCTTGAGGTGCATCTCGTAGATCACTTCATTACGCCATTGGCCGCCCGGTAAGCGCTTACCGGTAAAGCGGGTATCGGCTACCACTTGGCATTTGGGCATGGCCCAGGCGTTGTCACAGGGATCGGCCCATAAGTCATCCCCTATACCGGCACTGCCGGACTCCCGCTTCGGGGCCCCTGGTACTGGGGGTTCAGCATCCCCCGGATGGCACACAGCGGCCAATGGCCGGCCCTGCTCATCGACTCTGGCATAGCCAAGTTGCCAGGGCCCATACTGCCAGCGACCACAAAAGGCTCTGGCGTAAGGGTCCAGCAGCAGCTTGGCCGGATTGAATCTGTGCCCTTCCTGAGGCTGATAAGGGCCATGCACCCGATAGCCATAGCAAAGCCCTTCACCGGCCCCCTGCAGCAAACCATGGAACACCTGTTGCGAGGACGGCATAAGCTCGAAACGGCCCGACTCACGCCATTGGCCATTTTTGAATTCAAACAGGCACAGCTCTACCCGGGTTGCATGAGCCGAAAACAGCGCAAAATTCACCCCTTCCGGCTCGCCATTGGCTTCATGTACCAGAGTTGAGCCCAGAGGCCAGGGTTTGCCTGCAAGCATCTGCATCAGCCACGCTCCAAGGCGAAATAGACGCTCGCCAGTGGCGGCACCCGGATCAGCGCGCTGTATGGCATGCCCTGCCAGGGGATCTCCTCGGCTTCGATGCCTCCGGCGTTGCCTTGATTACTGCCGCCGTAGAATGCGCTGTCGCTGTTGAGCAGCTCGCGGTAACGTCCGGGCTCTGGCAATCCCAGTCGATAGCCTTCCCTGACACAAGGGGTAAAGTTACAGATAACCAGCACCATGTTGCCGTCAGAATCGATACGCGTAAACGCCAGCAGGCTGTGCTGACTGTCGTTGCAGTCGAGCCAGCGAAACCCTTGCGGCTCGCCGTCACACTGCCACAATGACGGCTGCCGGCGGTAACAGAGGTTAAGGTCCCGCACCCAATCGCTGAGCCCCTGATGAGACGGATACTGCAGCAGGTGCCAGTCGAGGCTGAAATCATGTTGCCATTCGCGCCGCTGGCCAAACTCGCCGCCCATAAACAGCAGCTTTTTCCCCGGATGAGCCCACATAAAACCGTAAAAAGCCCGCAGCGTGGCAAACTTCTGCCAGTCATCGCCGGGGATCTTCTCCAACAAGGCGCGCTTGCCATGCACCACTTCGTCGTGACTCAGCGACAAAATAAACTGCTCGGTATAGGCATAGATGAGGGAAAAAGTCAGTTGCCCGTGGTGATAGCTGCGATGTACCGGCTCCTTGGTGAGATAATCCAAGGTGTCGTGCATCCAGCCCATATTCCATTTGAAGCCGAATCCCAAGCCGCCGGCAGCGACATCCCGGCTGACGCCATCCCAGGCGGTGGACTCTTCGGCTATCATGATGATCCCCGGGTACTCATGGTAGAGACGCGTATTGAGCTGCTGCAAAAAGGCTATCGCTTCCAAATTTTCACGGCCGCCATATTCGTTGGCCTGCCACTGGCCCTCTTCGCGGCTGTAATCCAGATAGAGCATGGAGGACACGGCATCGAGGCGCAGGCCATCGAAATGAAACTCCTCCAGCCAATAGCAGGCATTGCTGAGCAGAAAACTCTGCACCTCTTTGCGGCCATAGTTGTAGATCAAGGTGTCCCAGTCGGGATGACGGCCACGGCGGGGATCTTCATGTTCATACAGGCAAGTGCCATCAAAATGCGCCAGGCCGTGGGGGTCGGAAGGAAAGTGCGCCGCCACCCAGTCGAGCAGCACACCGATACCCGCCCTGTGGCAGGCATCCACCAGCAGTTTAAGCCCCTCGGGCTCACCAAACCTGTGGCTGGGAGCAAACAGCCCCACAGGTTGATAGCCCCAGGAACCGTCGAAGGGATATTCACTCAGCGGCATAAATTCCACATGGGTAAAGCCGTGAGATTGCAGGTAAGGCACCAAGAGTTCGGCCACCTCTGCGTAGCTGAGAAAACCGCCTTCACCGTTACGCCGCCAGGACCCCAGATGCAGCTCATAGATACTGACCGCCTGTCGGTGCCAGGCACTTTGCGCCCTGGCGGCCATCCAATCACTGTCCTGCCACTGCCAATCACTGTCCGCCATCGGCACTATCGAGGCGTTGTGGGGCGCACCTTGCATCTGTCTGGCGCAGGGATCGGCCTTTTCCAGCCAGCTGCCATCCTGGGTTTGCAGCAAAAATTTATAGTGCTCACCGCCCTGGATTTGCGGCAAAAACAGCTCCCAAAGACCTGATGCCGGGTGGCGGCGCATGCTGTGGCGACGCCTGTCCCAATGGTTGAAATCCCCCAGCAAAGACACGCTTTTGGCATTGGGAGCCCAAACACAAAAACGTACACCTTTTACGCCTTGGCACTCCAGCCAATTGGCACCGAGCAACTGCCAGCCTTTCAGCAGACAGCCTTCATTGAAGAGAAAGCATGCCTGTTCATCGAGCGAAGCATCAAAGCGGTAAGGGTCGTCCAGCACCAGCTCCGCCTGGGGATAGCTGATGCGGAGCCTATAGTTGAAGGGTTTGACCCTGCGCCCCATAAAGCCACTGAACAGGGGCTCGGCGCCAACGACAGGGTTAAGCTCGGCCACCTTACGGCCGGTTTTCGCGTCCAGCACCTCGACGGCGGCGGCGCCGGGCAGCACGGCACGCAGTAGCAAGCGGCTGCGGCCATTTTGTTCAACCAGATGCATTCCGAGCCAGGCGAAAGGATCACCATGGCGCCCTTCGGCCAAGGCGCAGGCAGCGGCAAAGTCCAGTTCCGGGACCAGGCTTTCCTGCATTGGCTCACTAAAGTGCGGCGCGGGTTCATTGGCGACGATTTGCTGTTTCATCTGCATCTCCTGTTGATTGAGCTCGAAGCCGCTCCGGTTCAGCGCTGCAACTTTGCTCGCGCACCCGGCGGATATCCCTGAGCAGGTTTTGCAGCAGCTCGGAATCATTGAGCCTTTCCACGGCCAACGAATAACGTCGGCGCCAGTTGGGATACTCAGCGCTGGTGCCCGGGATATTGACCGCCACCTTATCGCCGAGCAGATCTGTCAGCGGCAGGCTGAAAAGCGCACTGCGCCCCGAGGCGACTGTGACGGCGAGGTTATGGATCAAGTTGTGGGTATAGGTGACAGAGTTCGGTTCAAGTGAAACTTTTAACTTGTTTTCAAAGGGATAAAATTGCGACAGCCAAACTTCAAGAGCCTGAATATCCCTGCGGCGGTCTTCGCTTTCCCTTGCGTATTGTTCAGCCCCCAGCAGGCCAAGTTCCCGCCTGAGCCTGAGATCTTCTTCTTCCAACCAGGCTTTGAGCGGCGCTACATCATGGTTGCTCAGCATCATGATGGCGTTTGGCTTGTAGTCATTTGGCGGCCGAAATCCACCAAAGTCAGGGAAATCCTGCTGCTCACGGCAAAAATAGAACAGCTCATTGGAGTACAGCCCGCCAAGCTTAAGCGGCGCTACGATTTGCGGCGGCACCAGCCCAAGGTCTTCGCCAATCACCAGGCAGCGGGCACGCTGGCTCTCCAGCAATAAAATCGCCCGCAGGGTATCGAAGGGGTAATAGACATAGGCGCCTTCAGGCTCGCCAGACTCAGTTTCGACTGCAGTTTCAATCTGGTTTTCGGCGCCGACCGGCCACCACCAGAGACGAAACAGCGACATCACGTGATCTATCCGAATGGCACCACAGTGGCGCATGTTGGTGCGCAGCAACTCAATAAAGTGGCTAAAATCCGCCTGCTTGAGACCGACGGGATCCAGAGGCGTCAGCCCCCAGTTCTGCCCCTGGGGCGCAAAGGCATCCGGCGGCGCCCCTATGCTGGCACCTTGGCAAAACTGACTCTGATGCTGACTCACCTCAGTGCCGCTGCCAACTGTGCCGACAGCCAGATCCCGGATAAGGCCGATACTCATGCCGGCTTCTATGGCGCGGGATTGGCACAATGCCAACTGCTCTTCGGCAACAAACTGCAGATAGAGATAAAAGCCGGCATCTGTGGGCCAATCCCCTGTGGCGAAACTTGCCTGCTCCCGGGCATAGTGCTGCAGCGCCAGTCCCTCCCGGCGCACAAAGCCTTCGTAGCCCAGGCGCCTGGGAGCATCCTTGGGCAAAGCGTTGAAACGCAGCCACATTGCTTTGAGGCGGGCACACTTATCACGGCTGACAGCGACATAGTCCAGCCAAGGGCTGAAGGCCGTTTGCTCGGCAAAAGATTCAGCATCACGGATTGGTGCCATCCCTTCGGCGCAGAGCGGCGGCGAAATATACAAGGGGTGCAGGCGGCGTCTGTCTATTGGGCTGTAGGGACTTGGGGAGGCATCCTCAGTGAGCGCCAGCGCATGCAGGGGGTTGAGCAGAATAAAGTCCAGCCCCTTGGGGGCCAGTTGGGTTATCAGCTTCAGTAAGGCTCCAAAGTCGCCCATTGCCTCTGGGCCGGGAGTATCCTCCTGCCAGAGCGAAAACAGCTGCACGCTGACGCCCCAGGGCCTGCGGTGAGGCTCGGTTTGCCGCGCCCTGTTTTTTTGCAGTACGCCTTGAAAGGCCTGCCTTGGCGCCACCATCAAGGTGCCCATAGCAAGCAGCTTCTCCTCGCCATCAGGCTCGATGATAGATAAAGACACCCTGTGGTAGCCAAGTCCTGCGGCAATGCCACAGTTGCCGGAAACCTCGTCCAGTTTAAGCTCGTGCTCAAGATAGCAGCGCTCACCGATACGATAATCGCCGCGCACCGGGCAGTCTGCCGCTGAAAAGCTGACAACAAACTCCTCACCCAGTTCACTCGTCAGCGTCAGCTGCAGCGCCTTGGATGGCAAAGACTGCGCCTCGAGTCTGAACCTCAGACCGAGACTGTCGAGATAGCACCACTGAAATGAAGGCAACAGCTGCTGCCAGGGCTCGGCATCGAGCTGATAGATCCGCCGCTCAATCCAGAGCTCGCTCGCCTCTTCGGGTATAGGGCCACACATGGCGCTGAGGATCTGTTTGCGTGTGCCGGCCGATGTAGGGCAAAAACGCCCATAGCTGTCGCTGAAGCCGTCCCCTATCCCTTGCAGATACAGCAACTTCTCCAGTCCCATCTCAGCACTCCACGCCAATCACCTTAAGTTCCCTGTGAGCAGATAGCATGCCAGGGCAAAATAACAGCAATAAGACAGAGGTGTGTCAGCCAAGTGACAAGTATTTAATATTTTAATTCAGTAGCTTCTGAAAATTCGCCCTGATCCTTGGCGAGCGTCTCGCAAAAGGCATCAAAAGTAAATGAGTTGCCCCAATGACTCAAGACTGTGCAATCTTTCACCAATTGAGTGCAAAACATCGCCGACAAAAGCCGGGATTGGCAACCTGGGGGGGAAACTGGGTTCTGGCAAAAATCAATCTTGGGGTCGCTGACGGCGACCCGCTTGTAAAGAGGAAAACTCAGCTCTTGGTTTGCTTTGGGGTCACAGCTTCCGGCTCATCGCTCGGCTGAATTTGTCCCACCAGCAGCATGGGGGCGGCATCCAGCTCTTCGGCATCCATCATGGTGGCAATCCGCTCCACGGCCGACAAGAGCTGGCTCTGCTCCCAGGCCTCCAGCGCCTGATAGCGCTTGATAAAGTGCTCCTGCAGCGGTTTGGGCGCCTGTGCCAGCAAGGCAGCACCGGACTCACTCAGCAATAGGTGTACCTTGCGCTTATCGGTTTGGCTGCGCTGACGTATAACCAAGCCCTTGGCTTCAAGACGGTCGATGATAGTGGTGACTGTGGCAGGACTCAGATTGATCTCGGTCGCCACCTGTTTGGCGAGCGGCGATCCCATGGAAGCGATTTTCTGCATCACCATAAGCTGCGGTCCGGTGAGGCCCGAGTGCTTACTCAGTTGCCTGGAATGCAGGTCGATGGCGCGGATCACTTTGCGCAGCGAGATTAATAACTGCTCATACTTTTCCATGAATACTTCCTACTCACACTGGTTCGAAAAGGGCTACTGAAATCACAGCTAGCCGAAAGGCGCCAGCTTATCAGAAAAGCCCGGCAAACTCATAGCCCATCAACTTAATAGCTGAATTTCCCAAAGTGTCTGCGCCGACAAATGCAACTTTAGATCAACAAATCATTCATCTTTTGTTGATACGAAAACCTCATAATGCAATCATTAGACAACTAACGATTAGGGCTCAAATTAATTATTGAGTATTAATTATCAGAAAAGGACTATCCCCATGTCGGCCACCAGCCTGAAGTACAAGAGCGAAGAAAATCCTATTCCACTGAAAGTCATCACAGAGAAGCGGCCATTTTCCAGCCATCAGGCGCTGATGCAGTTTGATGTTGCCAATCGCTCCTGGCGGGAAACCTTGTCGCTGAGCTTTAAGAATGACAAGCAACTATCCCAGGTATTCAACAATATTCGCGCGGTTGATGACCAAGTTTATGAAGTGATTGCCGCCAGGATCACCCCTTATATAGCCCAGCTGATGGACAAAGATGATCCCAAATGCCCAATTCGGTTGCAGTATGTTCCAGAACAGGATGAGTTGGAGGTCGCCCCCCATGAAATGGGCGATCAATTGGCGGAAGATGACATGATGCCCGAAGGCACCTCGATAGTGCACAGGTATCCCAACCGGGTGTTGTTCCTGGTACACAACATCTGCGGCTCCTATTGCCGCCACTGCACCCGCAAACGCATGGTGTCCGATCCGCTCAACGTGATCTCCATGGACAGAATACGTCGCTCGGTGGAGTATCTGCGCCAACATACAGAGGTGCAGGACGTGCTCCTGTCGGGCGGCGATCCTTTGCTGCTCACAGATGACAAACTGGATGAAATTCTGTCTATGATCCGAGAGGCCAGACCGGATCTGAAAATACTGCGTATCGGCAGCCGTTTATTGGCGCAGCTTCCTACCCGGGTCACGCCCGAGTTGTGCCGGGTACTGAAGCGTAACCGAGTCACGCTGATCAACACCCAAGTAAACCATCCCAGAGAAATCACCCCTTTATTCAGCAAACATATCACTATGCTCAGGGAAACCGGCATCATGCTCGGCAACCAGAGCGTACTGATCAAAGGCGTCAACGACAGCATAGATACTATGCAGGAACTGGTAATGGAGTTGGTATCCATAGGCATACGTCCCTATTACGTCTATGCCATGGATCCGGCGCCGGGTAACAGCAAGTTTCAGGTCAGTTATCAGCGAATGCTGGAAATCTATCACGGCATCCGCGGCTGGGTATCCGGCCCGGCTATTCCCACCTTTATCGTCGATGGCGTCGGCGGCCTGGGCAAAATGCCGGTGCAGCCGGAATATGTCAGCAGGCAAACTGGCTCGGAAGGCGAGCGCCTGATAGCCACCAACTTTGAGGGGCGCAGTGCCGACGTATCATTCCTGCTACAGGAGTGATCCATGCACCCTTTGGATTATGGGATTTTCCTGGCGTACCTCGTAGGTTTACTTGGGTTTGGTTACTTCCATTTCAAACGCCACAGTGACGGTGATGACTACTATCTCGGTGGCCGTAATATCAAAGCCAGGCACGTAGGCTTTTCCATTGCCGCCACGGATGTGGGCGGCGGATTTTCCATAGGTCTTGCCGGTCTCGGCTTCAGTATGGGGCTGGCGGGCAGCTGGCTGCTGTTTACCGGTTTGCTGGGGGCCTGGTTATCTGCTGTGTTTGTTATTCCCAGGGTCAAACGTCTGGAGCAGGGCGAGCGCTTTTATACCTATCCGGATCTGCTCAAGCACAGATTCGGGGCCAGAGTCGCCATGTTGGCCGCCTTGATCTCCTGTATCGGGTATCTGGGGTTTACCGGCGCGCAGATCCTCGCCGGTGCCAAACTGGCGGCCGCGACCCTTTTGCCCAAGGGCTTCGATGCCTTGCCGCCGCTGCAGTTGGCACTCTGGGTCATAGGCGGAACCACCATACTTTACACTGTATTTGGGGGGCTCAAGGCGGTTATCTATACCGACAGCGTACAGTGGCTCATTTTATTGCTGGGCTTGATTGGCTTTACCCTGCCCTACGCCCTGGTGGAGGTCGGTGGCTGGCAGGGGCTGAGCCGCAATCTGCCGCCGTCCCACATGTCACTGACCGCTATAGATCCCATCACGGCCATCAATTGGCTACTCACCATCACACCTGTGTGGCTAATTGCCATGACTCTCTATCAGCGAATGTTTGCCTGTAAAGATAGCGCCACCGCCAAGCGCGCCTGGTATCTGGCCGGGGTGCTTGAGTATCCCCTGATGGCGATATCCGGGGTTTTATTGGGGATGTGCGCCAGAGTCATGTTGCCACATATGGACAGTGAAATGGCGGTGCCGGCGATGATCCGCGATCTCTTGCCAATGGGCTTTACCGGGCTGATTATCGCGGCATATTTTTCCGCCATCATGTCCACCGCAGACAGTTGCCTGATGGCGGCATCCGGCAACCTGACCCAAGATCTGCTCGGGCTGGATCCCAGAGGGAACAACACCCTGAGACTGTCGATGATTGCCACTCTATTGCTGGGGCTGGTAGCCATCTATCTCGCCAGTCAGGCCAGGCAGGTATTGGATGCCATTCTCTATGCTTATGCCTTTATGGTTTCCGGGCTGTTTGTCCCGACTCTGGCGGCGCTGTTTTGGCCCAGAGTCAGCTCCACGGCGGCACTTTGCGCCATGCTGGGAGGTGGCCTCACGGCGCTGGCGCTACTGACAGAGCTGCTCAAGCTGCCGGATGGCTTGGCTAAAATCGGTCTGGATCCCAGTATCTATGGCATTTTGGTCTCCGCCGGATTGTTGCTACTGGTCAATGTCATTCACCAACCTGCTCCCAAGCCCAGGCTCACCTCACATCAGGACAGTTAACACTCATGACCCGAGCTCAATTTGATCAGCAACTCAACTTACTCGGCGCCCACATCCAGCATGGCCCGGCCAATGATCGCATCTATCTGATCTCCCTTGGTAATGCCGAACCCGGCCCTTTACTGGATGCACTGAGAGCCCTGGCGCTGCAACATGGCTACGGCAAAATCATCGCCAAGCTACCTGAGCATAAGGCCGGTCTGTTTTTGGCATATGGTTTCAGCGAAGAGGCCAGGATCCCCAATTTTTATCAAGGCCATGACGCCGTATTTCTCGCCCATTACCAGGACAAAACCAGGCAGTTTCGCACCATACCGGAGTTGGATACCCTGCTGGAGCGCGCCAGGTCGGATATCAAGCCTGAATTCCATTCAGCGGCCGAGGTCAGTCGCTGCCGCGAAGAGGATCTGCCGCAGATGGCCAGGCTCTATAGTGAGGTGTTTCCCAGCTACCCCTTCCCCATTGAAGATCCGGAATTTTTGCGGCAGAACATGGCCAGTGACGTCGACTACTTTGGGATCCGCCAGCAAGGGCGACTGATAGCCCTGGCTTCTGCCGAAAAGGATCCCAAGAGTCTCAGTGCAGAGATGACAGATTTCGCCACTCTGCCACAGGCTCGCGGACAGGGCTGCGCCAGAGCCTTGCTGGCACATATGGAACAAGCAATACTCCACCAGGGCTACCGAACCGCCTATACCATAGCCAGAGCCGTTTCCGTTGGTATGAACCGTACCTTTGCCGCGGCAGATTACCGCTATGGCGGCCGTCTGCACCTTAATACCCAAATAGGCGGCCAGATAGAGAGCATGAACCTCTGGCATAAATTACTTGTTTAGCTACCACTTATGTGGTACTTAAAGGATCGGTCTACCACGGAAAGGTTCGATTACCCAATATAAATACGGGACTTTGTCGAGAAAATTCCATGCTTTCGACTAATAGCCCTCCCCTTGTTAAGGGATAATATGGTGACCGTGGGACCCCTAACCACCATGGAAGGAAAGGTGTTATCCGCATATGTGTCATAAAAACAGCTTTTATGTCACTTAGTTTCATTTCTCTCTTAATTTTCTTTCTTTTTGGCGCAATTCTTGGCGCCACCTCACACTTTTTGGTCAGATGAGTTGGTAATTTGACATCAAGAGAGAGATACAGATTTCATTTTCAACAGCATATACAGGTGAACTTATGGCTGCTAAATTCTTTATCCCTTCAGTAAACGTCCTGGGTCAGGGCGCTGTAGACGATGCTATCGGTGATATCCAGACTCTGGGATTCAAACGAGCCCTGATAGTGACAGACAAGCCTCTGGTCAGCATAGGTCTGGTGGGACAGATCGCCGAAAAGCTGGGACAGGCAGGTATTAGCGCCACAGTATTCGATGGCGTTCAACCCAACCCAACCGTTGGCAACGTGGAAGCAGGCCTTGAGCTGTTGCGTGCCAACGACTGTGACTTCGTAATCTCCCTGGGCGGCGGTTCACCACACGATTGCGCCAAGGGTATTGCCCTGGTTGCAACCAATGGAGGTTCCATCAAAGACTATGAAGGCCTGGATCAGTCAGCCAAACCCCAGTTGCCTTTAGTGGCTATCAATACAACGGCCGGCACCGCCAGTGAAATGACCCGCTTCTGCATCATCACAGATGAAAGCCGCCATATTAAGATGGCCATTGTTGACAAGCACACTACCCCCATCATCTCGGTCAACGACCCTGAACTGATGCTGAAAAAACCTGCCAGCCTGACCGCGGCAACCGGTATGGATGCCCTGACACACGCGGTAGAAGCCTATGTTTCCACAGCAGCTAACCCCATCACTGATGCCTGTGCCATCAAGGCCATTGAGCTTATTCACGCCAACCTGGTCAATGCGGTAGAGCATGGTGACAATATCCAGGCCCGTGAACAGATGGCTTACGCCCAGTTCCTCGCCGGTATGGCATTCAACAACGCCAGCCTGGGTTATGTACATGCCATGGCGCACCAGTTGGGTGGTTTCTACGATCTGCCCCATGGCGTATGTAACGCCCTCTTGCTGCCTTATGTGCAGGAATACAATGCTCAAGTGGCGGCACCAAGACTGAAAGATGTTGCCAAAGCCATGGGTGTTGATGTCAGTGCCATGAGCGATGAACAGGGTGCTGCGGCGGCAATCAAGGCGATTAAAGAATTGGCTTCGGCAGTAAAAATCCCTGAAAACCTGACAAAAATTGGAGTAAAAGCCGAAGATATTCCTGTACTTGCAGAGAATGCTCTGAAAGATGCCTGCGGCTTTACCAACCCTAAACAGGCGACTCACGAGGAAATTTGCCAAATTTTCACTAACGCACTTTGATACATTTGTAATATAATTTCATCGTCCGCTTTTTCCCTGCAATGAGAAAGCTGTACAAGAGGCCCGCTCACAGAGCGGGCCTCTTCTCTTGCAGTTACCACTCGCTTCAAGCTTCCAAGCCCATCAGCTCAGCATTTCAACGGTTATTCGGCAACAGCTAAATTTTGAGATCTGTCCCCGGTTTATTTCTGTCGAATACAGGCTAAATGAGATTAACAACAGCAAGCAATAAGGAGTACACCCCCGCGTTTGTAACCCTTGTCACAGTGGCCGATTGTTAGTTCAGCCCCTATGATGAATTCAGGAATCAACCAGGCAGGATCCCTTATGACAGCCATTAGCCAGATAATCAATTACACAGTTCGTTGCCCCCACTACCAAGATCAGAGCGCCGAAGCCACATGGCGCAATCACATCGAAATCAATCACTCGGCAGAAATCGCCCTTGACCGACTTAGTAAGTGGCATGCTCACTCAGGTAACAGGGTATTTTGTTTTCAAAACATAGTGGTGCGTAAGGCAGAAAAGGAGGAGGCTTACTTCGCCATGATCAGCGAAAGATTAAAATCCTCTGGCCATGCCCTGATCACGCTCAAAGTGTTTATGGACAAGTGCACCAAAGATACCTCTGTTGAGGAGATAGTGGAACACATATACCAAGACTGCCAGACTCGCCTGAAAAGCCTGGGTTAAACCGCCCTGAAGCTGATTACCCCTGAGTCAATTAAGCTGCCATAGGCAGTACTCTCAATTGGCCGTATCCTTGTCATTTCTGGTAAAGATACGGTCAAACAAGCGCTAGCTCACAGATTTACTACGGACAACGGCGATAGATCACAGTTATTCAATTCATTCCGGCACAAATCCGATAGATAATATCATTTTTGAGAAAATCATTTCCTTATTTTTCAAAAGCTAATAAAAGAAAACTCAAACTTACCTCAGATATAATCCATTTTTAGGCCAATTGTTGGCAACCCCTGGCGCTGCTAGACTTTCCTGCGCGGGCCAAAGTCTAAAGATCTCAATCATTCAGGCCTTGCGGGGTTGATGCAAATCAGGGCGACCGAGTTCGCCCGCCGAAACAACAGAATTTGTTTTTAAATCTGCAACAGGAAAGCCATTAAATGCACGAGTTAGCCAATATCGTCATCGTCGGCGGCGGCGCCGGTGGTATGGAGATCGCCACCAAACTGGGCCATAAACTGGGTCGCAAAGCCAAGGCCAGAGTCACGCTTATCGATGTCGCCGACAGCCATGTCTGGAAACCCCTGCTCCACGAGGTCGCCACAGGCGCATTGGATGTCGGGGTTGATGCCATCAGCTACCGCAGTCACGCAGCCGCTCACGGCTATCACTTTCAGCAAGGCGCCATGACGGACATAGACCGTAAAGCCAAGCAAGTGATACTGGCGCCCATTTGTGATGACAAAGGTGAAGAGCTGTTGCCATCGCGGCGCATCGACTATGACTATCTGGTGGTTGCCATCGGCAGTATCGCCAACGACTTCAATATTCCCGGGGTGCGGGAACACTGCGTCTTCCTCGACAACACAGAGCAGGCCATGGCCATCCGCCAGCGCTTGTTGAACAAGTTTATGCGTTATGCCAGCCATCAACAGTTGGATGAGAAGATCAAAATCGCCGTCGTCGGCGCCGGTGCCACCGGGGTGGAGATGTCGGCCGAAATGCATCACGCAGTGGATCAGCTCAAGGGCTTTGGCTACAAGATAGATACCAGCCTACTGGAAGTCACCCTGATAGAGGCCGACAAACGAATACTGCCCAAGGTGGAAAAAGAAGAGATCTCGGCGGCAGTCGCCAGAGAGCTGAGCACTCTGGGAGTCCGGGTGATGACCAATACCCGTATCACCCAGGTGACAGCCAAGGCGTTGACTACCAGTGAAGGCGAAGAGATCCCGAGCGATATGGTGATCTGGTCCACCGGGGTCAAGGCGCCTGAGTTTCTCCACGGTATTGGCGGCCTGGAAAGCAATCATATCCATCAGCTGCTGGTCAAACCCAATGCCCAAACCACGCTGGATGAGCATATCTTTGCCATTGGAGACTGTGCCGCTTGTCCGCAACCGGACGGCAACTGGGTGCCGCCAAGGGGCCAGGCCGCCAGGCAGATGGCCTTGATGACAGCGGATAACATCATAGCCATGCTCAGCGGCAAGACTCCCTCAAAAGAGTACCTTTACAAGGATCTCGGTTCACTGGTGAACCTGTCGCGCTTCCACACGGTCGGCAACCTGATGTCTTTCATTGGTGGAGGCGTCATGGTCGAAGGCAAGATAGCCAGATTTGTCTATACCTCTCTCTATCGCCGCCATTTGATAGAGCTTCACGGCGTGGTCAAGGGCACCCTGCTGATGTTTGCCAAGGGGATAACCCGGATAATCCATCCCCACCTCAAGCTGCATTGATAAAGGGGGCGCCAGGCGCCCCTCTTTTATTTGCCACGCCGGCAAGGCTATAATCGCTGCTGACTTATTTACCCGTAACAGACGAATTCAGATACTGCCTATGACAGCTCAATCCACCGACTTTTCCAATATCAACCAAAGCAGCGCCCAGTCCTTCAAGGCGCAGAAGAATCTGATCAAACAACTGCTGGCCGGTAAAAAAGTGCCCTGCCCTAAATGCCAACAAACCTTGAGTGCCACCTTGCCACCGGCAAAATCCACCTCAGAGCTTGCCAGCATCCGCTGCCCCAAGGGCTGCACTGATATTGAGCTGGAAACCGAACTGCCGGGCAAGTGAGTAAGCCCAATAAAAAAGGACCGCAACAGACGGTGGAAATCATCTGCTGCGGCTGCAAGGCAAAACTGTTCAAATATCGAAAGGGCGGCAAAGGCGCCTTGGTTAAATGTTTTGTCGAACGGATCCTGACAGATCATACGCAAACGCCCTGTACCTGCCCCGGCTGCGGCCAGGTCTTCGCACGTCAGGCACTGATCCGCGGCGTGCCTGCATTCAAGATTATCGGTGGCAAGGCGCGCATGAATTAGCCCCCTTGTGCGGGCGCCGAGCCTTTGCGGCGCAGATAGAAACGGTAGTATCCCAACAGATTGCTGCCGATAAACACAGACTCCATCAATACCGCCATCGGCGAACCCAACAGGATGTTATTCAGCAGCCAGCAACCGCTGCCGATGAACATCAGCTCCCTTAATCGTTTGTCATCACGGCAAAAGGCCGCCCTGGTCTGCAACAAACTGCCGGCCAGACTCAAAAGATCGAGCCATTGATTGAAACTCAGGGCCACGGCTGTGACCGAAGCGGCCATAAACAGCCACATCAGACGTCTGTCGACGGTGAAGATACTGACAAAGAATCTGACACTGGCAACCAACATTAAAATGGCCGGGCTCCAGTGGTTGAGCAAGATAAAATGCGCCGAGATCAGCAGGCCCGACACCAGCAGACAAGCGAGCACGGCACGCCTGTGCCTGAACTGGAATGACAAAAGATCGCTAAGCAGCGCCAGAGTGACCAATAGCTGTGAAATAACAAAAATGGACAACACAGTATCCCGGAAGATTGAAACCGGCCGCTATTGTGCTGTGCCATTGAGGCGATGGCATTAACTTAGGTTAAGACGCCGGCGAATGCGGCTGAGACTCTCTGGGGTGATGCCGATATAGTTGGCCAACTGCACCTGACTCAGGGCACTTATCCAGTGTGGCCAGTGATTTTTTAACCACAGGTAGCGCTGCTCTGGCGACTTGAGCAATAGAAAAGCTTCTTTCTGCTCCTTGTAGCGCAGCTGGGCACGCAGCAATGAAAGCTCGGCACGCTGAAACCCGCCAAGCTCAAACAGGCTCAAGGGCACGACCACCAGAGTACTGTTTTCCAGTGCTTCAAGTTGATAACGGGCAGGCTCAGCACTGAGAAAACTGCTGTAAAGCAGGCAAAATTCGCCAGGGAAATAGAACTCTTTGCAGCGCTGCTGACCATCACTCAGATAGTGGCAGGCCCGCAGCAGACCATTGAGCAATAAAAAGCCCGACTGCTGTTTGCCACCTTGTGCCAGCAGCACCTCACCTGCCTGACAACTTTTCAGCTGAGCCTTATCCAAGAGTGGCGCCACAGCACTGGGTTCAAGCCCCAACTCAAGGAAAAAGTCTGTCAGCGCCCGGAAAGCAGCCTGATGAGACATAGATTCATGGCTCATTCAGTCGGGCGCCTATTGGGAAGAAGACGGCAGAATCGAGGTAAGCGTCACAAAGAAAGTGCGTTCCATATACTCGCCCGGCGCTTCGGCCATGGATTGCTCTTGGGTGCGGGTCTTCAGCGCCAAAGTCACGCTGTAAGGCGGGTCGAACGGCTCTTTGGGGGTGATGGCTTCTATCTCAATTCGGTCGCCGAGAAACTGGCTGGCCAGATGCGCGATGGCGCCGGTTTGATAGTCGAATCTGAACATACCCAGATACCAGAACACACCAGAGCCCTGGGTTGTCACCGCGAAGGGAACAACAAACTGCATCGATTCGGCATTGCCGGGCAAGTTTAAGGAGGTCAGCTTACGATAATCGAGCAACACCTCCCCACGAACCACTTCATCCTGATATTCGCCAAACGCCAGATGCTGCTCTTCTTTAAAGCCGGTAAGAGTGACGGCCTTATTATTGTCCGGTAAACGGATCCTGAACTGTTCTCGGGTGTCCAGATTGAACAGCCGCTGCATCACACCTTGAGCCCCGCCATCGAATTCAGCCAGTGGACGCACCATATCGTTTTCCCTGACATAGAGGTCATCCTCGGTGAAGTTGAACCTGTAGATCCCAAGCGCAATCACCGCCAGAAACACCAGACCCAACACTAGAGCCACACGAATAAACAGCTTCATAATTCATCCT
The DNA here is from genome assembly GCF_047314525.1 of Shewanella sp. BJSY2023SW007. Lineage (NCBI taxonomy): Bacteria > Pseudomonadati > Pseudomonadota > Gammaproteobacteria > Alteromonadales > Shewanellaceae > Shewanella > Shewanella sp. BJSY2023SW007. The sequence continues at coordinate 36,633 of NZ_JBKORL010000079.1, forward strand.
ATCAACAACAAACCCAACCATATCGGCACACTGGGCTTACCTTAACCTCAAAGCCAAGTAGCCGCAGCCGGGATCTTAGGGCCTGTCAGCCCGGGTTCAGTCAAGAGCGCAATATTTAATATCTGTTGAAACACCCACCTATGACTGAAACGTTAGCCATCAAAGGTACTTGCCAATGAGTTTCAGCCAACCAGATTCAGTATCATTAATTTATCAAATACAGTAGCAGACAGCTTGGTCATTGAGAACTCAAGTTCGGCAACTGGAGATGCAGCTATTGAGGGCCCACGCAGTGCATCAATTAACAAAACAAGCGCACTGAAGGAGCCTCGCGGCTCCGCCAATGACGGAAGGTTACCTTTGCCCAAGATAGATAGCTCAGGACTCGAGCTCTGCCAGCCACACTTTGAGTAAAGCCGCCAGCCTCTGCCTGTCTTTGGCAGAAATGCCCTTGAGCAACTGCTGCTGAGTCGCCATATGAGCAGGCAGTGCGGCCTCAACTTTGGCCTTGCCTTCGACGGTTAATCTTACATTCACCGCGCGGCGATCTTCGGTGCTGTGGCTGCGACAAATGAACCCTTTCTGCTCCAACTTATCCAAACGGCTGGTCATGGCGCCTGAGGTCAGCATCATGCTCTGGTGCAATTGCCCCGGAGTCAGAGTGTATGGCTCACCGCTGCGACGCAAGGTTGCCAGCACATCAAACTCCCCCTGACGCAAGCCAAATTCGCTATGGCAACGGAGGATTTCAGCATCTATATATTTGTAGATCCTGGCCAGGCGGCCAAAGACTTCCATCGGCTGCAGATCGTCAGTCACCCCGGCAACCAACCACTGGCTGACTATGGTGTCTACCCCATCCTTGATAGCTGTGGATTGCGGCTTGTGGGCTTGTGGCTTGTGGGTTTGTGTTTTTAGCTCTTCCTGCGACATAACTATCTCTATAGCAAGATTCTTTATAAGGAATATTATGCCAGCAAGCGGCTATTCCCAAGCCTGAAAAGCAAAAACGCCGCAGAAATCGATTTCTGCGGCGTTTTTTTACTGAATCAATCAGTGAAGAGGCGAATAACTCCCCTTATGATTTCTTCACATAACAGCTCAGGATAACGATGCGAGTGCCATTGACCCGGCCTTCGATATGCTCAGGGTTGTTGGTCAGAGCTATGTTACGCACGGCTGTACCGCGCTTGGCCACAAAGCTGGTGCCTTTCACGTTGAGATCTTTAATGATCACCACGCTATCACCGGCGGCCAATTGAGTGCCGTTGCTGTCCAGTGTCGGCGCCGAGTCATCGCTCTCGGCCGCCAAAGACTCGGCATCGCCCCAAGCTTTGAGATCGTCTTCCAGATAAAGCATATCCAGCAGATCCTGAGCCCAACTCTCGCCATTGAGACGCTTGAGCATGCGATAAGCCATGACCTGCACGGCAGGAACCTGACTCCACATACTGTCGTTCAGGCAACGCCAGTGGTTAACATCCATGGTGTCCGGAGCGGTAATCTGGCCTTCACAGGTAGCGCAGATCATAATGTCGCTATCTGTGCGATCACCCGAGTGAGGCAGATCATAGACAGACAGAGCGCCTTCGGCTCCACAGAGTTCACATTTCCCGCCACAGCGGCTTTGCAGTTCAGTTTCTGAAGTCATCACTAATATTCTTCGTTCAGGCAAAACGCACATTATGCCGCAAAATCAGAGCTTGATCAGGTTTGCAGCTCACAAAAGCACAAAATAACTGGGGTTTTATCAGAACTGGTACGCCAGACTGAGGCGAATATCCCGTCCCTGAGCCGCAATGCCATCGGCCAGATGCGGACTGTAATACTGGTTGGTCAGGTTACGCAGCGCCAGCCTCAGCTCAAGCCCCTGCAACATATCTTCCGGCTGGAAGCCGAGATACAAGTCTTGCAGAAAATAGGCCTGGCTCGGTCTATCGCTGACAAACAGGCCCTCATCCGGCACCTTCTGCTGCGCATCATACCAACTGCCACGCCAGGAGAGCGACAACTCGGGAGTCAGATAATACCCCAGGTGCAGACGCATATTGAGCGGAGGAATGTCTGCCAGGTTTTCATCCCTGCCACTGCTGTCACGCAGGCTGCCGCTGTGCTTGCCGCGGGTATAGGAAGCCGTATAGTCGGCAAACCAATCGTGCCAACGGTATTGAGCCTCGAAGTCGCCACCGTAGATATGGTAGCCGTCGAGATTCACATAACCGCTCTCAAATGGTTGACTCTTGTCGACCCAGAGCCCTTTGCGCTGGGCGATATCCTGTTTTCCCTGATTCCAATACAGAGTCAGTTGGGTCGAGAGCCTGTCATCACCGGCGAAGACCCCATCAAAGGCGCTGCTCAGCCCAAGCTTATAGGCGTGCAGCCGCTCGACATCTATCCCGCGACTGGTCGCCTGAGCACTACTGGCCTTGGCATATTGCACCGCATAAATCTCATCCACCACAGGTGCCTGCAGGCTGTAGGCATAATCCAGGGTCAGAAAGCTGACATCACCGAGACGGTATTCCAACCCAAGCCTTGGCGACCAACCGCTGTGGCGGGTAGAGGAAAAATCATGACCGACACTGGGGTCGTTGTAATCCGGCGCCAGATTGCCATGGCCTATGCTGTAAATACTGTCGAAACGCAACGATGGTTTTAGAATGAGGTTATCCGTCAGGGCAATGCTGTCGCTGAGATAAAAGGCGTAGGTATCCTGGCGACCTCCAGGCTGGTAGTAAGGCGTGTACAGGCCGAAGTTTTTCTCCGCCTTGTTCTGATAACTCTTGTTGAATACCAGTGAGCGGCGATCGAGCGAGCGGTACTGCAGCCCCACAGTCAATAAGTGGTCACCCAACTGGCTGGTGTTGTTGATATCGATAAAGTCCCTGTCGTATTCGAGCCAGGACTCATGGCCAAAGTTACCCACAGAAACAAACATCTTATCGAAGGCTATCTGGGGCCTTACCCAGTGTCTGTCGTTACTGCTGCTGGACAGCGCCAATTGCAGATCCCACAGCGGACTGGCCGGTGTATAACGGTAGTTGAGTGAAACTGTGCTGTCTTTGTAACTGTTGAGGGCGGTATTGGCGTATTCTGCCGCCTCAAAAGAGCCGTACTTTTTGATATTGAACTCAGATACAGTGGGCATTTCGCCGCGGCGGTTGGCCCAGGGTTTACGGCCTTCATCATCGTAGGAGGTATAGCTCAAAGACAACTTGTGCGCTCCCAGCTCATAATCCAGCTTGGCCAGGAGGTTGTTTTGCCGATAGCCTGAGAAACGAAACACCTGGCCGTTGCCCAGCTCAAGATCGCCGGCATCTTTATAGCTGTAGTTAACAAGTGCCGACAGCCCTGAGTTCAAGCGGCCATAAAGCGTACCTGTGTAAGTCTCCAAGCCGTTGTTATCGGCATAGCTGGCCTTGACTCTGGCGCCCAATTTTTTGCCGTAATCCAGAAAATCATCGGCACTCTTGGTCACCACATACATGGAGCCACCGAAACCACCATTGCCGGAGCGGGGATCGTGGGCGCCCTTGATCACCTCAATTCGCTTGACCATATCCGGGTCGATAAAGAAAGAGCCGTAGCGATACTGTTCAAACCCGACCGGGGCGTTGTCGACATAGACATTGAGATCTTCTGTCTCACCAAAGCCCCAAACATTGATTTTCTCACCGCCGCTACGGGGGCCGCCATCAAGAGTGATGCCGGGCACAGTGTCCAGCACTTCGGCAAAGTTTCCCGCCTGTTGCTCCTCTATGTCCTCCAATGTCACCAAGGCTTCGCCCGGACGGGTCAGCGTCAGTTCCCGACGAAAAGGCTGGCCACGCACCTCTATGATCTCTATCGCTTCCACCTTAGGCTCACCCAGCACACTGCTACCACTCTTGGACGGCAGAGAAGTGGCGGCCAGCAAGGGCCAGGGCGCCAAGGCACACAGCAGTAATGGCAGCTTGCCGCTCGGCGCCATTCGCCGGGATTGTTCGCTTGTCATCTATCATCTCCCCTTAAAAATAAGGCGGCATTATAAGAGCCAAGCTTACAAATGAGAATTATTCTCATCGATATTTACACAGGATCCAATTTGGTTATCTTTGTTTTAAAAATGTAAAACCACTTGACTCACAACAGGCTTTCACCTGAGATATCGCCCTGAAGAAAATGGAGAACAAAGATGAGCTTCAGCGAACAAGGTTTTGCCTTTCTGACCCGGCTGGAAAACAACAACGACAGGGCCTGGTTCAAGCAACATCAGGACGAATATGAAACCCTGCTCAGGGGGCCGGCACTGACATTTATTGAACAGATGCAGCAGCCTATTCAGGCCTTGTCTCCCAGATTGACGGCGGTCGCCAAGAAGGTCGGAGGCAGTTTGATGCGACCACAGCGGGACACTCGCTTTGGTCACGACAAGTCGCCCTACAAGCTCAATGTCGGGATCCAGTTTCGCCATTTTCAGGGTAAGGATGTTCACGCTCCCGGGTTGTATCTGCATCTGGCCAACGATGGCTGCTTTATCGCTGCCGGGATCTGGCGCCCCGAATCCAAGGTGCTCGGCGCCATCAGGCAATGTATCGACGACAACCCACGCGCCTACAGCAAGGCGTTGGAGGAATTACAGCGCCATGGTTTTACGATGGACGGTGACAGCCTGGTGCGGCCACCCAAGGGGTTCGATAAAAGCCACCCATTGATAAACGAATTGAAACGCAAAGACTTTGTGGCGCTTAAGATGCTGACAAAAGAGCAGGTTTGTCGCAGCGATTTTGTCGACTTCTGTGCCAGCGAATTCCAGCACACCCAGGCGTTGATGCGCTATCTGTGCTTTGCCCTGGACTTGGATTATTGATGTCTGTTCCTGGATTATTGATTGCCGCACCCGGGCTTAAACCGCCCAGGTACAATCTGGCTCAACGTCCAAGCTGAGCGCGCATCACGCTCAGCGCCTGCTGCAACTCCTGATGCAAACCGGCCTTGCCTAGCACCCGAATTCCCTGCAGTTGCAGCAGTAACCAGGCCGCGAGCGCCTCGGTATTGTCGCTGTTAAGCTCGCCGCGCTCTCTGGCGTGGGTCAGCGCCTTGGCAAACGCCTCCTTGATGGAGTCAAACAAGTGCCGACTCTCTTGCTGCACGACTGCATCATCCAGGCTCATCTCCAGCAGCGCATTTTGCAGGAAACAGCCGTATTTTTGCTCTCGCTGCTGGGCCACAAACTGTTCAAGATAATCAATTACCTGCTGCAACCCTGCGCCTTCGGCGCGCAGGCTGTCGAGCGCTGGCAAAGAGTTTTGCTGCAGATACAGACGCAGCGCCTCCCGGTACAGGTTCAGCTTGTCGCCATAAGTGTTATAGAGACTGAATCTGTTGATCCCCAGATGCTCCACCAGATCCGCCACTGAAGTGGCGGCATAACCCTTTTGCCAAAAGAGCTCCATTGCCAATTTCAGCTTATCTTCCCGGTCAAAATTGCAACTTCTTGCCATACTGCTCCCAAGCGTTTCCAGCGAGTGACGTGCTGTATATTTAGCCAAATTAATTCTTGACTGATCGTTCTGATATCCCCTAAAGTCTAACCTAAACGATCGTTCCGAAAAAGATTTGAATACATTTTCCTGACAGCCAAGCCAGGGGCAAAACGGCCCAAGACAGATGGAGAAAGATAGATGAAGCTGTATGAACTCGGACCTACCCCAAGTGCCCGCAGAGTCAGTATTTTCATGGCGGAGAAAGGCATAGATATCGAGCGGGTACACGTCGATCTTCGCGGCGGAGAAAATCTCTCGGCCGAATTCAAGGCCAAGAGTCTCAATGGCCGCATTCCGCTGCTGGAGCTGGATGATGGCAGTTATCTGTGCGAATCTGTGGCCATCTGCCGTTATCTCGATGAGTTGTTCCCTACCGAACTCAAGCTCTTTGGTAGCACACCGCTGGAGCGAGCAAAGGTGGAGATGTGGCAACGCATCGTTGAACTGCAGGGGTTGTTACCTGCCTTTCAGGCATTTCGCAATATCAGCGGCATCTACAGCGACCGGGAAACCTGCATTCAAGCCTGGGGCGAAGAATCCCGCAAGCGCCTGGAATCTTTCCTGCCTCTGCTGGAGCAGCGCCTGAGTGAATCCCCTTATCTGGCCGGTGACAACTACTCCATTGCCGATATTACCGCCTATATCTTATTGGGATTCATCAAAAATCTGCAGATTTCACTGCAACCTTTCCCTGTGCTCCAAAACTGGTATGAGCAAACCGGACAACGCCCGGCAATGAGCCAGCCAAAACAAGGATAAAAGCAAGGATAAAATCTAGGAGACACACATGATTGAACTCTATACCGCCGCCACCCCCAACGGCTTTAAAATCAGTATTGCCCTGGAAGAAATGGGCTTGCCTTACCGGGTACACCATCTGGATCTCAGTGCCAATGAACAGAAACAACCCGAGTTTTTAGCCATCAATCCCAACGGCCGGATCCCGGCCATCATAGACAGGGATAACGATGATTTCGTGGTGTTTGAATCCGGTGCCATCCTGCTTTACTTGGCTGAAAAAACGGGGAAATTCTTACCTGTTGATGCCAAGAAGCGCTCCAAGGTCATCCAATGGCTGATGTTCCAGATGGGCGGCGTAGGCCCCATGATGGGACAAGCCAATGTGTTCTATCGCTATTTTCCGGAGAAGATCCCGGCCGCGATAGAACGTTATCAAAAAGAGGGCCGGCGCCTGTTTGAGGTGATGGATAATCAGTTGGCCAAACATGCCTATCTGGCCGGTGATGAGTACAGCATAGCCGATATGGCCACCTGGCCCTGGGTGCGGATTTACGACTGGAGCGGCATAGATATTCAAGGTCTGCCTCATCTGCAACGTTGGCTCGATACGCTGGCTCTGCGCCCGGCCTGTCAAAAAGGCATAGTCACCCCGGAGTCCAGGGACCAGTTAAGCGATGAAGACAGGGCCAAACAGATAGCGCAAATGGTTACCCGCTAAATCTGAGCAGTGTGGTAAGCATTAGCAAACAGTAGCAACCATTAGCAAACAAGGTGCCGGGGACAGGCCGCGGCACTTCTGTTAATATTGGCGCCATTGCTATCCACACTTGATGCAGAGAAACCTTTGACCGCGCCAAGCCCTTCACTGACTCCGGCCCAAAAACGTGCCACCAGTTATGCCAACACCATAAACACACTGTTTACTGAAATCCTCGACAGTCGCCAGAGTGCCGATCGGGTGCTGGCGAACTATTTCCGCAGCAACAAGAAACACGGCTCCAAGGACAGAAGAGTCATTCGGGAAACCCTGTTTGCCTTGTTTCGTTGGTGGGGTTGGTTACAACAACTTGAAGCTACCGATGAGCAAAGCCTGTGGTTCCAGCGCCTGGCATTGGCGGCGGCAATAGAAGCCCACCCTTGGACGGACATTATCTGTGCCTGGCAGCAACGAGCCGGCAAGTCATTTGCCCTGCTTGAGCAGGCTCTGGCCCCCAAAGCCGCCGCCGAATTGGTATCCAAGGTCTCTGGCCGACATGTCTTGGTAAGAGACCTGGCGCCTGACTGGTTCTGGCAGGCCGTGGCGCCGCTGCCAGAGGCCCGGGAAGAGCTGCTGATAGACGCGCTTTGCAGCCGCCCGCCCATCTGGGCCAGGGTGCAAAATATGCCGCTGTACAAAGCCCTGGCCGAGCTCAGAAGCGCCGGAGTCGATGCCAGCGCCGCTCCCGTCTTCAATGATGCCATCAGCCTTGGCAGCAAGAGTATCAATCTCAATGAAATCAAACTCTACAAAGAAGGGTTTATTGAGGTGCAGGATCTGGCCTCCCAGGTCATAGGCCAGGTTTGCGCCCCACGGGCCGACGAAAACTGGTGGGACGCCTGCTCCGGCGCCGGTGGCAAGAGCCTGCAACTCAGCTCGCTGATGCAGCAAGATAACGCCGCCAAAGGCGTTTTGGGTACTATTACCGCCTCGGATATCCGCCCGGCAGCACTCAATGAACTGGAAAAACGCGCCAAACGCGCCGGTTTCAACATCAAGGTTGCGCCTTGGCGCAGCGATGCCCTGCCGGTTGCCAGAGAAGCCTTCGACGGCGTGCTGGTCGATGCCCCCTGCAGCTGCACCGGCACCTGGCGCCGAAATCCGGACATGCGCTGGCTGGATGACAGCCAGGCCATCAGCGATAAACCCGCGCTGCAGTTCGACATACTCAGCCGTGCCTGCGATGCGGTCAAGCCTGGAGGCACTCTGGTTTACGCCACCTGCTCACTGGCGGACAGCGAAAACCGCCAGGTGGTCGATGCCTTCTTGGCCAAGCGGCCCGAGTTTACTCTGGAAACGCTCAGCCACCCATTCAGCGGTGAACAGACGCAGTATTTGACGATTTGGCCCTTTGAAGCCAATGCCGATGGGATGTTTGTTGTTCGTTTTCGTAAACAAGGCTAACAAGAGTCAGGTTAGTGCCCGAAGGGAATCGGGGACAGACATGCAATAATTTTTACCTTGAGACGCTAAATTTCTCACTTTAGCTTGACCGGCGCTTTAGGTAAAAAGGAGCGGTGCAACCTATATGCACTGTGTTATTGGAAATGGATCATGTCAAACCACTATGATTTCGACGACGATGATACTCCATGGGGAGATCATGTCAGAGGCAAGCAAAAGAACAAACGGGTCAAACAACGCCGCCGGGACAGCAAGAGACGTTATCCGGACGAATATATGGAGCCTGAGTTCCTCAGAGATAAATGGAAATAATCTTGGCTTAATCTCAAGAAAACCAATCAACAACAAAGGGGCTGAAGGTGCGAATAAGAAAAGTGCGAATAAGCCCCATTTGTGCACGGCATCGACTCACCTGTCTAGGCTACGCCAATTTGCAACAACGCCAGCGGCGGCTCCGAAGGGGGTATTGGTGCAATTCTGTGAGAACTAACTTGTTTGAAGCTATCTATATGCCCGCAGACATACACCTCATTTCCAGGCACAGGCGGAACTGTGACCGTCGAAAACAGGGACGTTTTCGTCGAGGCTACATGGACGTATTCACGCCGTGTCACAGGATCGCCTGTGCGAAAGGCACACCGCAGGTGATTGACTACACCGAGGCCGGAAGCTCGGCCAGTACTAACTTAGGAACTTTTAGCTGGAAGCTATGATAGCCGCTGTGCCAGCGGCCTAAAGTCGTGGAGCTTCGCCCCACACCCGAGGAAAGGGGGCTGTATCGACTCGCCCCCTTTCCAAACCCCCAGCGACCCGCGACGCAGCGGACAACCCCTTGTGCTTATGATGCCAATTCGCTACCGCGCCAGACGCTCATCCCTGATTCGACTGGCGCTGCTTCGGCATCCATGCCTCGCTACGCGATTGTCATCAACGCCCTGCGGCCGCTTCGAGCGGGGGTCGGTGCAATTCTGCAATCATAGCGTTACTTGAAATTGCTTATATATCCACAGACATACACCTAATTATCAGGCACAGGCGGAACTGTGACCTTCCGAGGCATGGATGCCGAGGCTGAGCTTACAGGGACGTACTCGCAGCGAGTCACAGGAGCGCCTGTGCATAAGCCTGCGGCAGGCAATTCGAGACGTCCGTCGCTGGAAGCCCAATCAATGTTATTTGGCTATTTTGGGCAGAAAGCCATACTAGCCGCTGTGCCAGCGGCTTTCGGCGACACCGAGGGGGACATCGGTGTATCCCGCCAACTTTGAGCATTGTCAGTCATGATAGCGATGTGTTTTTCACGATAAATCATTAGGACAATAAACGCCTTAGACGACTAGATATCAATGACAGCCATTTAAGCAAAGAGAGCCTACAAATAGCAGGCTCTGTAACAAAAGATTCAATATAAATCTTTAAGCGGGCATTGAACGCCAGTGCGCTCCCACATCTTCCCAACGTCCGTACCTGAAACGTCGATACGAACAAACATGAACAGTTTTTGATTTCATGATAAAGATTCTCTTTTACGTTAGAGAGGGATCTCAACTATTGTGAAAAGAGCTTCAAAACGGTACGATGCGGTTGCGTTAATCGGAATCGTTGTTCGTCAGCTGAGCGCGAGACCTCTCAGTGTAGGGCTCTAGGTCCATTGTTAGCGCAATGGTCTACTCTTCACGTAATACGGCTTCTATTGTTAGCGCAATAGAAGCCGTTTTTATTTTTCCTTACGAACTCCTTTGAACGGATTGCCGTCCTGTTTTACATCCATAAATCGCCCAGTCTTGGTATCTCTTTTCACCCACTGTTCTGTCACAGGGTTGAATGTTTGAGATCTTCCTTTAACGGCTCCGTTGCGGTGCCCATCCCCAGAAGGAGGATTTGTAGCCATAATTTCACCTCGTATACCATATCTAGTGCCTGAGACCATCCCAAGCACAACAAATAGTGCCACATCTTTTTGATGTGGTCAACGCGTCTTTTTTGCATTAAACTATAAGATATCTGCTAGCCCTCTGAACAAGGGGAACATATGAATACACAAACTATAAAGCCTGCCAAAAGCCAAAGATTAGCTTTCATCGAATTCCGTCTGTACTACCTTGGATCGGTATCCAGACAAGACGTGACTGAACGATTCGATTGTAGCGATGCTGTTGCTACCAGAGACTTATCTGACTACCAAAATTTACGTGAAAAAAACTGCACTTACGACAAGAGTACAAAGAAATACGACAAAACGAATGGCATATTTGATTTCTTATTTGATCTTCCAATAAACAAAGTTCTTCTAGAACTCATTGAAGGTGGACAGACATTATTAGAAGCTCAGAAAACAGGGATAATTAGTGGGTGCACTCCTATTTCACTGGTTTCACCTAATAAGGAAATTGTCTCTGAAATATCTAGATCAATATACAAAGGTAAAGTTCTAAAAATAAAATACAAATCTCTAAATAGTGGTGGCGGCTATAGGGAAATTATACCTCACAGTATATTCAGCGATGGTCTAAAATGGTATGTAAGGGCGTATGACAGAAAGAGAGAGCAATTTATAAACTTAAATATAACACGAATTACAGAAGCAACTGAGACATCTTTAGAAATAGAAAATAATGAAATTATTCAGTCGGATAAAAAATGGAACTCTACTGTGCCATTAGTATTAGCCCCTCATCCAAATGTCAAACACAAAGAAGCTATTGAAGCTGATTACAATATGGACAATGGGGAGAAGATAGTTTATGTAAAAACATCTATGGTTGAATTTTTTCTCAGAAAATGGAATATAGACTGTTCGCCTGCTGGAAATTTATTGAAAGGTGACGAATACCAATTGTGGCTTAAAAACAATCAAGCATTGTTAGGAATATGCGATTTTAAAATAGCTCCAGGATTTAAAAATCATGACTAGATTACAACAACAACAAAGACACCCATTGTTAGCTGAGTGAAGACTCTAGTTGCCTGGATTACAGAAACATTGATGTTTTCACTAGGAGAAAATCATCTTTCAAGCCTTTTGAGGGCCATTCAGGGAGAACCTAAACAACAAAGACACCCATTGAAAAACAACAAAGACACCCATTATTAGCTGAGTGAAGACTCTAGTTGCCTGGTTCACAGAAAAACTGATGTTTTCACTGGGAGAAAATCATCTTTCAAACCTTTCGAGTGGCGCTCGGTTATTGAAATGAGCGCAAAAGTCGAATTTCAGACACGATGTCGGTCGAACAAAGTTCGATTGGAGATGAATATCTTGGAGCCTCGGGGATTCAGCTAAACAGCTTCTGACAATTAGCGGCCCCTTGCCTTCGTCGTCGCTGTAAGTGAGTACAGTAGTCGGTAAGAGATTCCAGTGTACCAACCGGCCCTTTGAATAGACGGCTAAAATCAGTCGTCAACTTGAGCCAGTTGTCGATGGGGATGTTTAAACGATTCAAAATGGTTGTTGTGCCGGCAGTAATGTGGCCGCGCTTGTCTTGGCGGATAATGCGCCCGGTATCATCGACCAGTTGCAGATAATCCTTGGCATCAAAATGTAATCCTTGTGGCATGTTCAGCCGTTCATTGCCAACAAAGGGTAACAGCTCAGGTGTGTTTTCGCCCTGCATCGCGGCCTGTATCCGCCGTTGAATACTGGTATAGTCTGAGTCTTCCGGGGTTTTGGCTATTCCTGCGCGGATAGGGTTCAGGTCCACATAAGCCATGCAGGCCAATACGGCTGCATCATCCAATAGCGCCTGGGATTTGAAGCGGCCTTCCCACAAATTTATCCGGAATAAATTTGAACAGCTTTAGCTGGCCCGCAGGGAGAGCGCCAGGGATGGCGGCGAATAAAAGCGACCACTGCACCCGTCTTCCCGATTGGCCTGTCTGGCAATAGGTTCATTGAGCGCACGCATAAACCAACTGATATCCATCAAACGTTGGCGATAGACTTCAGTGGTTTGTTGCAGGGTGAGATATTCAATATCAGAGAGTGTTTCACTGCGGAGAAAACGCTGAGATAACAGGGTTCCACTGTAAAGCAGGTGCCAACGCTGTAAAACCTGCTCCAATGTCCATTCTGTGGCGGTTTTCAAGTCGACTCTGAGTACCAAGTGCAGATGATTGGACATAACTGCATAGGCACACAAGTCAATGGCGAACACTGCCGCCAGTTCCAATAAGCGCGACTCAACCCAATCACGGCGATGTTCATAACTCTTGCCGGAATAATCATCAACGCCACATAGAAAGGCGCGACGTACACAGCGGGACAAATTCATCGGGAATGAATTTGAACAGCTCCAGCTGGCCCGAAGGGGAAAGCACAGGGACGTGCTTTATAAATGCAGTGATAG
>NZ_JBKORL010000080.1:0-38482 GCF_047314525.1 Shewanella sp. BJSY2023SW007
CTTGAAATGAAACCGCAAACCACTGCCAAGATAAAACATAGCCGGTATCCTTGTTCGAGTTCGTCCTGACTCTAATCCGCTAGAATCACTCTTTTATTGCCATTGAGACGCTACTTGGAAAAACCTTGTATCAGATAGCAGAATGTATGCGGGCAAAACGCCCGCATACATTCAAGCAAATCAGTCGTTGACTGAATTATGCTTCGATAGGCTTACGCCAATCGTCGGCACCAGAGGTACCGGCGCTGACGTGATCCCAGTCTATCTTGCGATAGGCCATGGACACTTCAACCAACTGAGTAAAGTCGGCCTTGTTGGGATCCTGGCAGTGAGGCATATGACAGTTGATATCTATGATGGTGGCGCCTTCCAGCTTGGTGGTGAAGAAGTGCTCTTGCTTACCTTCGATAGAAGTGCGGTACCACTTGAGCTCAACCTTGGTCAGTTTCTCACCGGAAGAGAGCGAGTTGTACATGAGAGGAACGGCTTTGTTCAGCGCGACGGTGAACTTGAACGGCTTGTGCACACGCTGACCGGAAGGCATACCAGACTGAGGATCGGTTGGCACAGTCACAATGTGATTGAACTCCTGAACCAACATCTCGTCTTCATGACCTTCCACAAAGATGTCACCGACAGATTCTGCAGTAAAGGCGCCGGCAGTCAGGTTGCCCTGAGTTTGGCCTTCGATAGAGATATAACATGGTGTTGGCATGATAAATTCCTTTTTAAAAATTCAAAGAGGTTTGGGATAAACCTGTTTGATGAAAAGCAACTCTCACGCCAAAATGTAAAGTACTGATTTATAAGGAAAACATAAAAGGCCTTTTCATGCTGGGCAATTTCTTGCCCAGTTCCGGGCAATTTTTTGCTCAGCGGGCAATTTTTTGCCCGGTAAGCATTACCAACCAATTTAACAAGCGGATATTCACCCAAAGCAAATATGCTGGATTTACCATTGATTTTGAAACAAGAGCGTCAGGCTTTCTTGCCACTGGGTTTAACTTCTAGATAAAGGCCATCAGAATCATTTAGACAATAGAACTTTTCTTTAGGCTTTGCTGAACGGCACTGGGTGTCTGTGAGCACAACCTTGTTGCGGAATAGTTACCACACAACCAATATACTCACCAAAGAAGAAGAACTAAAGCAGTTTATACTCACCTTTATACTCACTTTTTACAGAGCTGCAGTAAGATAACCTGAGACATCATGAGAAGCGAAACCCACGAAATCAGTGGGTTTCGCTGCATTTCATGTTCTTTATGAGATTGAGTGAAACCTCATAAAACAACAAATTCCAATCACACGTTAAACAGGAAGTGCATCACATCGCCGTCTTTGACGATATAGGTTTTCCCTTCCACCCGCAGCTTACCCGCTTCCTTACAACCGGCTTCGCCCTTGAACTGAATAAAGTCATCATAGGCCATAACCTGAGCCCGAATAAAGCCACGCTCAAAGTCGGTGTGAATCTTACCGGCCGCCTGCGGTGCGGTAGACCCGACTGTCACAGTCCAGGCACGGACTTCTTTCACCCCGGCAGTAAAGTAGGTTTGCAGTGTCAGCAGTTCGTAACCGGCGCGGATCACCCGATCAAGCCCGGGCTCTTCCAGGCCCAGCTCTTCGAGGAACTCGCTGCGCTCTTCCTCATCCATTTCCGCCAGATCTGACTCGATAGCAGCGCACACAGGCACCACAACGGCATTTTCTTTTTCGGCAATGGCGCGCACTGTATCCAGATGCGGGTTGTTGTCGAAGCCATCTTCAGAAACGTTGGCAATATACATGGTTGGCTTGAGCGTCAGCAGGTTCAGGTAAGCCACGGCTTCCAGCTCCTCTTTGCTCAAATCCAGGGTACGCAGCATATGGCCTTCGTCCAGTACCGGCTTGAGTTTTTCCAGTACTTCGACTTCAAATTTGGCGTCTTTATCACCACCCTTGGCGCGCTTTTGCTGACGCAGTATGGCACGCTCAACACTGTCGAGATCCGCCAGTGCCAGTTCAGTATTGATCACTTCAATATCACCGGCCGGGTCAACCTTGTTGGCCACGTGAACAATGTTATCGTTCTCGAAGCAACGTACCACATGGCCAATAGCATCGGTTTCACGGATGTTGGCCAGGAACTTGTTACCCAGGCCTTCGCCCTTGGACGCCCCGGCAACCAGGCCGGCAATGTCCACAAACTCCATGGTGGTTGGCAGTACCCGCTCAGGCTTAACGATTTCAGCCAGGGCGTCCAGACGAGCATCCGGCACCGGCACCACACCTGTGTTGGGTTCTATGGTACAGAAGGGAAAGTTTGCCGCTTCGATGCCAGCCTTGGTTAACGCATTGAACAGAGTTGACTTACCGACGTTTGGCAGACCAACGATGCCGCATTTAAAACCCATGATGTTTACCTTTCTCTCTAATTTGAGCCCGGCGCACTCGGCCCCGGACAGGATAATGAAACAGGCGTCAGACGCCTGGATAATCTTAGACCGCTTTAAAGGAGTGCAGCCTATGCATCGCCTTGGTCATATCCTCGGCAAAGAGGATATCAGTGGCGCGCACCGCTTCATCTACCGCGGCATCGATCAGCGACTGCTCAGTACTCGGCGCCTTGCCAAGCACATAGCCGCTGACTTTGTTCTTGTCCCCGGGATGACCTATGCCAATCCGCAGACGATAAAAATTTTTGTTGTTGCCCAGCTTGGCGATGATGTCCTTAAGGCCGTTATGGCCACCATGCCCACCACCCAGCTTGAACTTGGCCACACCCGGCGGCATGTCCAGCTCATCGTGGGCCACCAAAATCTCCTCCGGTTGAATACGGAAGAAGTTCGCCAATGCCGCCACCGACTTGCCACTCAGGTTCATATAAGTGGAAGGGATCAGCAGGCGCACATCGCGGCCCTTGAGCGTGACTCTGGCGGTCAGGCCAAAATACTTGCTGTCAGCACTGAGCTGGGCACCGCAACCTCTGGCCAGCTCCTGCACATACCAGGCGCCGGCATTATGGCGGGTCTGGGCATACTCGGCGCCGGGATTGGCCAGCCCGACGATAAGTTTAATCTCTGTCATCAGTCTCTATCAGTCTGTTTATTCTACGAGAAGTTCTGCGAAGGCCAGAGGTGGCCAGGCACATATTCACCACTCTTGAAGCTTGGCTGTTACAGGCCAAAACCCGGCATGAAAGCCAATGAAAAAATGCCGCATTCTTATAAAAACGCGGCATTTTAGCACTCTCTTGCGACAATCAACAAATCGACCGGGGTTATCTCAGCCCCAGCGCATACTTGAGCACTTGCTGCTTAACCGGAGTATTGATATCCGCCAGCTTGAGGCCGGCGTTACGCAGCAGTTTAAGTGGCAACAGATCGTTACTGAAACCGGCATAGAAGAGATCCATGCCTGTCATCATCAACTGATTGTCAAACCAACGCTGCTTTTGGAACCCCTCAAGCACTGTGGCCTTTGACCAGTCTTCGCCCTTCTCCAGCGCCTGGGTGATTGTCGCGATCAAGGCTTCGACATCTTTAAAGCCCAGGTTAACCCCCTGCCCCGCCAGCGGGTTAATGGTGTGAGCCGCATCCCCCAGGATCACCAGGTTGTCGCGATAATATTGCTGCGCATGACGCCGGGTCAGCGGGAAACTGCCCTTGGCCAACACTTCGAAGTGGGGATCGAGCCTATCGGGGAAGTGATTGATAATCGCCTGCTTAAGTTGGCTGTCGCTGAGCTGCATCAAACTGCGAATTTGTTTGGCATCGTCATACCAAACCAGGGACGCATTTTTGCCCGGCAATGGCAGCAAGGAGCGCGGCCCTTGCGGCGTAAACTGTTGCCAGGTCACATCCTGCTCATCACACTCGGTGGCGATATTGATCAACATACAGGACTGGGAATAATCCCAACCACTGATGCCAATTCCGGCCCATTGACGCACTCTGGAGTTGGCACCATCTGCGCCCACCAGCAAACGGGTATCGAACACCCGGCCATCGTCCAGACTCACCTCTATACCCACGCTGGAGCGCACCATGCGCCCGACCCGCGCCGGGCAGCAAAGGGTCAGATTGGGGTAGTTGTCGAATTCCTGCCACAGTGCCAGCTGCACCAAACGGTTTTCCACTATGTGGCCGAGACGCTCGACCTTAATCTGACTGGCATGGAAACGGGTAATGCAGCCTTCCATCTCCCAGGTTTCCAGGCCACGATAAGCCACATGGCGCATTCCGAGCAGAGTATCGAATGCCCCCAGACGCTCGAGCAATGCCTCCGATGCGGCGCTGATGGCCGAGACCCTGACATCCAGAGGTTGCGAGGCATCAAAGGCCTCGGGTTCAAAGGCCTCCACCAGCGCCACTTCCAGCCCGAGTTTGGCCAACCCCAGCGCCGTCGCCGCGCCCACCATACCGCCACCTATGATGACGATATCCTTGGTCTCATGTTGTTCTGTCACTATGCCTTTCCTGCTGTCTCTCTTCTCTGCCGCCTTGGCCACAGAGTTGTGTTCAATGGTAACTGTTTGGGCTTCAATCATGAGCAAATGTTGCTGCCGGCCCTCCTGAAACACCTGCTTACAAGCCGACACACGAGCCTTGGCAACCTTAGACTAGCCTCAGAGTGTCCAAGCAGTATCTGTCATAGCCAACACCGCATTGGCGGTTATCGACATCAACAAGTGAGGATACCATGTGCAAACTTACCAACAGCCTGATAGCCGCAGCCCTTGTCGTCCCGGCCGCCTTTACCTCTGGTCATATTCTGGCCGCCACCACAGCAGACCAGATGGAAGTGATAACTGTAACCTATCGCTCGTCGCTGAATTATGCCCTATATCAACAAATCACGGAAACCATGGCCGGCTTTCATTTAGAAGTACTGGAAGATATCTATCTTCAGGCTCGCAGCGGCAACCAACAGATGGCTGAACAGTTTTATCGGCAGCAAAATGTTCAACTTGCCGCCAACCGTTTACCCGCACAGCTTGAAAGGGTATTGCAGCAACCAGAGTAATTCTCTGCCCTGGCGTTCAAAAGCTGGTCAGCGGACTTAACAGCAGGTAAAATGGCGCGCTATTTTTTAAGTGGTTCCGAAGAGCGACGCAAAACTGATGAGTAAAAAACTCCATATTAAAACCTGGGGCTGTCAGATGAATGAGTACGACTCATCCAAGATGGCCGATCTGTTAAACGAATTTCAGGGCTACACCCTGACCGAAGAGGCTGATGAGGCAGATATTCTGCTGCTCAATACCTGTTCTATTCGTGAAAAAGCGCAGGAAAAGGTATTCCATCAGCTGGGTCGCTGGAAAACACTCAAAGACAAGAATCCTGAGCTGATCATTGGCGTGGGTGGTTGTGTGGCTTCGCAGGAAGGCAAGGCGATAAAAGAACGCGCCCAGTGCGTGGATATTATCTTCGGCCCTCAAACCCTGCACCGTCTGCCAGAGATGATCAACCAGGTTCGCAGCGGCGACCAGGCGGTGATTGATGTCAGCTTCCCGGAAATCGAGAAGTTCGACCGTCTGCCCGAGCCCCGCGCCGAAGGCCCCACCGCCTTTGTCTCCATCATGGAAGGCTGCAGCAAGTACTGCTCTTTCTGCGTGGTGCCCTATACCCGCGGTGAAGAAGTCAGTCGGCCACTGGATGACATCATCCTGGAAATCGCTCAACTGGCCGAGCAAGGGGTGCGTGAAGTCAACCTGCTGGGACAGAACGTTAACGCCTATCGCGGCCTGACCCATGATGACGAAATTTGCAGCTTTGCCGAGCTGCTGCGTTATGTGGCCGCCATCGACGGAATCGACCGCATCCGCTTTACCACCAGCCACCCGATAGAGTTCACCCAGGACATTATCGATGTCTATGAAGACACTCCAGAGCTGGTCAGCTTCCTGCACCTGCCGGTGCAATCGGGTTCAGACCGCATTCTGACCCAGATGAAGCGCGGCCATATGGCTATCGAGTACAAGTCAATCATTCGCCGTCTGCGCAAGGCGCGGCCGGATATTCAGATAAGCTCCGACTTTATCATCGGCTTCCCCGGCGAAAGCAAAGAAGACTTTGCCGACACCATGAAGCTGATTGAAGAAGTGGGCTTCGACCACAGCTTCAGCTTTATCTACAGTGCCCGTCCCGGCACCCCGGCGGCCGACTTGCCGGATGATGTGGATATGGAAGAGAAAAAGCAGCGTCTGGCAATCCTGCAGGACAGGATTACTCAACAGGCGCAGCGCTACAGCCGCCAGATGCTGGGCACAGTGCAGCGTATTCTGGTGGAAGGCCCATCGGTCAAGAACCCCATGGAGCTGCGCGGCCGCACCGAAAACAACCGGGTGGTCAACTTCGAAGGCCAGCCCAAGCACATAGGCAGCTTCGTGGACGTGGAAATCGTCGATGTCTACACCAACTCGCTGCGCGGCAAATTTATTCGCGGTGAAGATGAGATGGACTTACGCAAGAGCCTGCGCCCCAGTGATATCCTGGCCAAGCATAACCAGGAAGATACCCTGGGCGTGACTCAGTTCACCCCGTAAGCGCCGAGACTTCCACGGCGGCCCGGCTCTTCGGACCCGGGCCGTTTTATTTTAGGCTCGATTTTCCGTTAGCATTTATGCCTTCACGCTCGTAAACTGATCAAAGATGACATCAACAGGAGTTTTTGTTTGTCTCACAAATTAACCACCATGAATCTGTATCTCGAACCGGCCGACAGCCGCCGTCTGGCGTCTCTGTGTGGTCCGTTCGATGACAATATCAAGCAGCTCGAACGCCGGGTGGGCGTCGAGATAAGCTACCGAAACAACCATTTTCAGATTGTCGGCCAGCCGCGTAACTGCCTCACCGCCAACAACCTGCTGAAACAGCTCTATGTCGAAACCGCGCCGGTAAAAGGCTCGACCCCGGATCTGGAGCCCGAGCAGGTGCATATCGCCATTCAGGAAGCCATTGCCCTGGAAGCCGACGACAGCGGTGCAGAACCCAAAGAGCACTATATCAAGACCCGCAAAGGGGTGATTAAGCCGCGCAATCCCAACCAGACCCAATATGTGGCCAACATAGTGCGCCATGACATCACCTTCGGCATAGGCCCCGCCGGTACCGGCAAGACCTATCTGGCTGTTGCCGCCGCCGTGGATGCGCTGGAGCGTCAGGAGATCCGCCGCATTCTGCTGACCCGCCCTGCGGTGGAAGCCGGTGAGAAACTGGGCTTCCTGCCCGGCGATCTGAGCCAGAAGGTAGACCCTTACCTCAGGCCTCTGTATGACGCCCTGTTTGAGATGCTCGGGTTTGAGAAGGTCGAACGACTGATAGAACGTAATGTTATCGAGGTCGCGCCGCTGGCCTATATGCGTGGCCGCACCCTCAACGATGCCTTTATCATTCTCGATGAGAGCCAAAATACCACGGTGGAACAGATGAAGATGTTCCTCACCCGTATCGGCTTCAACTCCAAGGCGGTGATCACCGGCGACATTACCCAGATAGATCTGCCGCGCAACGCCAAGTCCGGCCTGCGCCACGCCATTGAAGTACTGAGCGAAGTGGAAGAGATCAGCTTCAACTTCTTCCAGGCCCAGGATGTGGTGCGTCACCCGGTAGTAGCCCGCATAGTGGAAGCCTATGAGACGCACGATCAGCGCCAGCAGGCGGCCAAAGCCCAACGCGACAGCCAATATCAACTGACAGAGGCCGGCGCCCATGAGTCTTGATCTACAACTGGACCTGCAACTGGCCACAGAAGCGCAAAACCTGCCATCCCAGAGCGATTTCGAGCTCTGGGCCCGCACTGCCATAGGCAATAGTATGGAGCAGGCTGAGCTAACCATACGTCTGGTGGACAGTGAAGAGAGCCAGCAGTTGAACCGGGACTACCGCGGCAAAGACAAGCCCACCAATGTATTGTCATTTCCGTTTGAAGCGCCACCGGGAATAACCCTGCCATTACTCGGGGATCTTGTCATTTGCGTTTCAGTCGTTGAAAATGAAGCCCGTGAACAGCATAAACCGCTACAGGCGCACTGGGCACATATGGTTGTGCACGGTTGCCTGCATCTGCTAGGTTATGATCACATCGAAGATGCCGAAGCCGAAGAAATGGAGTCGCTAGAGACCCAACTCATTGAAAGCTTAGGTTTTACTGACCCATACAAGGAGCAATAATTGCCAGGGTTCGCCCTGTCATGAAGAACACTATGAGTGACGATATCCCCCCGAGTACCAGCGCCCATAAGAAAGGCTGGTTTGACCGTGTAAGCCAGTTATTCCAGGGCGAACCTCAAAATCGCGAAGATCTGGTTGAGGTGATCCACGATGCCGAGCAGCGTGAGCTCATCACAGAAGATACCCGCGAGATGATAAAAGGTGTTTTAGAGGTATCCGATTTGCGTGTAAGGGACATAATGATCCCCAGAGCGCAGATTGTCGCCATCCAATTCAATGACTCTGTTGAGGAACTGCTCAACACTGTCATCAACTCTGCTCATTCCCGCTTTCCTGTGGTCAATGAAGACAAAGACCATATAGAAGGCATACTGCTGGCCAAAGATCTGCTGAAGTACGGCTTCAACAACAGTGAAGAACCCTTCTCACTGGAAAAAGTGATCCGCCCGGCCGTTGTGGTGCCCGAGAGCAAGAGAGTGGATGTGCTGCTCAAAGAGTTCCGTTCCCAACGCTACCATATGGCAATTGTGGTCGATGAATACGGTGGTGTTTCCGGCCTGGTTACCATTGAAGATATTCTCGAAGAGATTGTCGGCGATATCGAAGATGAGTTCGATCACGACAACAGCGACGAGTCTGAGATCCGTAAAGCCGGTAACCGGGTTTACATGGTCAAGGCACTGACCGAGATTGAAGATTTCAACGAAACCTTCAACACCCATTTCAGTGACGAAGAGTTCGACACAGTCGGCGGCTTGGTGTCCCATGCCTTCGGTCACCTGCCGGAGCGCAACGAGAAGATCGTCATCGACGGCATTGAATTTAAAGTGATCAGTGCCGATACCCGCCGTTTATTGCAACTCAGGGTGAAACTGCCCGGTCCCAACGATACTGAAGACAGTAACGACCAGTGAAGTCCACATTAGCGGCGCTTAAACGCCACCCCAAGCTGCGTCTGGTACTGGCCTTTTTGGCCGGTGCCAGTACGGCACTTTCCTTTGCCCCCTACGATCTCTGGCCCATCTACCCGCTGGCGCTGGCCTTTGGCCTGTGGCACAGTGACAAGCTTTCCCCCAAGGCCAGTTTTGGCTATTGGCTCAGCTTTGGCTTTGGCGCCTTCGCCTTCGGGATCAGCTGGGTGCATGTCAGCATGGACAGATTCGGTGGCTTGCCGCTGCTTGTTTCCATAGGCCTGATGGCCCTGCTGGCCCTCTATCTGGCCTTGTATCCGGCGCTGGCAGGCGCCCTGCTGGCCCGACTGGCGCCCAAGCGTCATAACTGGCAACTGCTGGGGCTGTTTCCGGCACTCTGGACTCTGTGTGAATGGTTGCGGGGCTGGGTGCTCACCGGCTTTCCCTGGCTCTGGGGCGGCTATAGCCAAACCTCGGGGCCCTTGAAGCCGCTTGCCTCAATGATAGGCACTTTGGGGCTCAGTTTTGTGGTGGCGCTGCTGGCAGCAAGCCTGGTACTGCTACTCAAACGCCACTGGCTCAGCCTGGTGGTGAGCTCGGCGCTACTTACCCTGCTTGTATGGCAGGCGCCGCGATTTTCAACGGTTGAGCGCACCGGCGAGACCCTCAGCGTGGCGCTGGTGCAGGGCAATATTCCCCAGAGCATGAAGTGGGAGCCGGACGCGCTCTGGCCGACTATGCTCAAGTATATGGATCTCTCCCGCCCGCATCTGGACAGAGATTTGGTGATCTGGCCCGAGGCAGCGATACCGGCCCCCGAAAGCATGGTGGCCGAGTTTCTCGACAACGCCAACAAGGTCGCCAATCTGCGGGATGCCGCCATCATCACAGGTATCATCAGCCAGCAAAATGGCGACTTCTACAACTCGCTGATCGTGCTGGGAAATCATCATCAGAAACAGCAACAAAACGCCAACTATAGCGCAGCAGGCGACAATCAGTTCCGTAAGCATCACCTGCTGCCAATAGGCGAGTTTGTGCCCATGGAGTCGCTGCTGCGGCCGCTGGCGCCCTTCTTCAACCTGCCCATGTCCTCATTTGCCAGAGGCAGTTATCAGCAAAATAATCTGACGGCCCTGGGTCATACGCTGGCACCGGCAATCTGCTATGAAATCGCTTTCCCCGAACAGCTCAGGGCCAACGTCGCCGAGGATACCCAAGTGTTGCTGACCGTTTCCAACGACGCCTGGTTTGGTGAATCCAATGGCCCACTGCAACACATGGAGATAGCCCAGATGCGCTCGGCCGAATTGGGCCGACCTCTGCTGCGGGCCACCAACAACGGCGTTACCGCCGTGGTGGATGAGTTTGGCAATATCAGTGCCAAACTACCGCAGTTTGTAGAAGGTGTACTCACCGCTGAAGTGCCGCTGGTCGAAGGCCAGACCCTGTTCAGCCGGGTCGGTCAATGGCCGGTACTGGGGCTAAGTGGCTTGCTGCTGCTTTTGGGGCTGTTGTATTGCCCCAAGCGACGAAAGAACAATAAAAGCTAAAGCCAATCCATTGATTTTTATCTAATTGATAAAAAATTAATAGACACATAAGTATTTCTTAAGACTGCTTTTCTAGGCTTTGGATACTGGTTAACAGATCCGGAGTATCTCTATGGTCAAGCAGTCTACCCTGTCTGCCCTGGAAAAGGACGTCCCACATTCTGCCAACCCACCTCATGCACTCCCCGAATGTCGCCTGTTTCATGAACAGGCAGAGGGCCGCACTGAGGTTGAAGACTATATCGCCGCCAAATACTTTCAGGTGCATGGCGCCAAACTCAAGGAGTTTTTGCCTTTCTTACTGCAACTGACCATTAAAGGTCAGCCTCAGGGTGCCTTCGGCCTCAGAGCCGGTTGTTACTACCCCTTGTTTCTGGAGCAATATCTCAAGGACCCCATAGAGCAGCAAGTAGCGCTACTGGCCAAACGCCCTGTGGACAGGGCTTCCTTGGTAGAGGTGGGCAATCTGGCACTGACCAACAAGAGTTCAGGGCCACTGCTGCTGGTACTGCTTGCCGCCACTCTGGCCAGGGCCGGTTTTGAATATATGGTCTTTACCGTCACAGAGCAGGTGGAAGCGCTAATGAAACTGCTGGGCTTTTCCCCCATGTTGCTGTGCAGCGCCGATCCAAAGCGACTGGAAGGTGACAGCGCCATTTGGGGCAATTACTACCGCAACAACCCCAGAGTCATGATTGGCGATCTGCGCCTCGCTCAAGAGGTAATAGAAACCAGCCCCCGCTTGAGACGACTGGCACAAAGGCACGAATTGGATATCAGCACCATGGCGGCCAAATTGGCTTATGCCAGGACCCGGGAGCCAAGCCTATGACTCCATCGCCTCAGTTGAACCAAGCCAATACCTCTGAGTCGGGTGCCGGAACCAACCTTGATTGGGATGTTCTAGGCAAACTCAACGGCGAAGATCAGGCCATTGCCCTTAGCGATGCTGGGCGGCAACTCAGCTACCTTGAACTGAAAACGGAAATCCGCCGCTACAGTGATGTCCTCAAACGCCTGAATATCCGCAGCCTGGCACTGCATGCCGGTAACAGTGTGCAGTGGGCGATACTGGATCTCGCCTGCCAGCAGGCGGGAGTTCTTTGCCTGCCCTTGCCGCTGTTTTTCTCCCAAGAGCAGTTGGCAAACTGCCTTGAACAAACCTCGGTTGAGCTGGTGCTGAGCGAAAGCCCACAAATTCAGCCTTGTTTGCCAAAGGGCTTCACGCCTTACCAAGGTCTCAGTGAACTGGGCTGCAATCTATACGGCTGGCATTTATACGGCAGGCAGTTATACGACGAGCAGCTATCTGACGGACAGCTCTTCAACGGACATCCGGGCCAACAGAGCGCTTGCGCCGAGAAAACGGCGGCTTTTCCACAAGTCCCTCAGGGCACAGCCAAAATCACCTTTACCTCAGGCTCTACCGGTAACCCCAAGGGGGTGTGTCTCAGCAGCGAGCATCAATGGCGAGTGGCCGAATCGCTTGCCACAGTCACGGCCCTGCCTCGGCCCAGGCATCTTTGTCTGTTGCCCTTAAGTACCTTGCTGGAAAACATCGCCGGTATCTACAGCCCCTTGCTGTGCGGCGGAACTGTGCTGCTGCCCTCGGATAAAGCGCGCGGCATGCATGGCAGCTCGAGACTCGACAGCCGGGCGCTGCTGCAGACCATAAGCCGAGCGCAGCCGAGCAGCATGATCCTCATTCCTCAGTTATTGACACTGCTGGTCGGTGCCTGCGAGCAAGGGTGGCAAGCGCCAAACTCACTGCGCTTTGTCGCCGTTGGTGGCGGCAAGGTCGCCCCCGAGTTGCTGCTGCGGGCCAGGGAGCTTGGATTGCCGGTTTATGAAGGTTACGGCCTGTCGGAATGCGGCTCTGTCGTGGCGCTCAACACCCCGGATAAAGACACTCCCGGCTTTGCCGGCACTGTATTGCCTCATTGCAAAGTCACCATTCGCGGCGGCGAAATCCATGTCGGCGGCGCCAGTCACCTGGGGTATCTCGGCCAACCCGAGACTTGGGGCCAGGGAGAAATCGCCACCGGTGACCTTGGCCAGCTCGATAAAGGTGTGCTCGCCATTAACGGGCGCCGCAAGCATCTGCTTATCAGCTCCTTTGGCCGCAATATCAGCCCTGAGTGGGTGGAGTCGGCGCTGATGGCCAAACCGCTGCTGAGTCAGTGTATGGTGCTCGGCGACGCCAAACCCTGGCTCAGCGCACTGCTGTGCGCTCCGCTCCAAGTCAGCGATGAGCAGCTCCAGGCCTGGCTGGATGCGGTCAATGCCACACTGCCCGACTACGCCAGGATCAAACGCTGGATAAGACTGAATGAAACCGAGCTCAAGCCTCACACCACCGCCAATGGCAGGGTCAAGCGCGCCTCACTGCTGAGCGCCCTGGCCGCTCAAATACAACAGCTCTATCTATCTGAAACCCCATATCTTGAGGGAACCCTATAATGAATTTCTACAACCAATTACAACAAGCAACCCAGAGCGGACGCGAGTATCTGCTGGCCAGTCCCATCATAGGCAAGTGTCTGCAAGGAGAGATAAGCCTGGAGGAATATGTCGCCTTCCTGCACCAGGCCTATCACCATGTGAAGCACACTTCGCCGCTGCTCATGGCCACAGGCGCCAGGCTGCCGGAAAGCAAGGAATGGCTCAGGGTGGCGGTAGCCGAGTATATCGAAGAGGAGCAAGGCCACCAGGAGTGGATCCTCAATGACATAGCCGCCTGCGGTTTTGACAAGGAAAAGGCCAGACGCAGCACGCCGCTGTTTGCCACCGAGGTCATGGTTGCATATGCCTACGACATGGTGAATCGGGTAAGTCCGCTGGGCTTTTTCGGCATGGTCAATGTACTGGAAGGCACCAGCATCAATCTGGCGCTGCTGGCAGCCGAGAAAGTGCAATCGCGCCTGGGGCTGCCGGATTCAGCCTTCAGTTATCTCAAGTCTCACGGCGAGCTGGACAAGCAACATATCCAGTTTTTTGAAGGGCTGATGAACCGGATTGAGGATCCCGAAGAACAGGCCTTGATCATTCACGCCGCCAACAACTTTTACCGTCTCTACGGCAATATCTTCCGCGAGCTGGCGTCGGCCCAGGCCTTGGCGCTGGCCTCCTGAAAACGGTGACCAATATGGAACTCAAACACCTGAATGTCATCATCACAGGCGCCAGTGGCGGCATCGGCAGCGCCATCGCCAGGGCGCTGGCCGCCAAAGGCGCCAGACTGCTGCTCTGCGGCCGGGATCAAGCCAAGCTCGATGCCCTGAAACAGAGCCTTGCCGGGGAGCATCACACCTTAAGTGCCGATCTGACCAGCAGTGGCGGTCAATGTCAGCTGCGCCAGGCCGCCGGGGTGTTCAGCCCCAAGGTGTTGATCAACTGCCTCGGAGTCAATCAACTCAGCATGTTGGAAGCCAGCGACACCTGTGATACTCGCACTATGATGGCGGTGAACCTGGAGGCGCCCATCAACTGTTGCCGCACCCTGCTGCCCTTACTCAAACGCCAGTCCGAGGCCGCCATCATCAATGTCGGCTCCATTCTCGGCAGCATAGGCTACCCGGGTTCCAGTCTTTACTGCGCCAGCAAATTTGGCCTCAGGGGCTTTACCGAAGTACTGGAGCGAGAGTTAGCCGACAGCAAGATTAAGGTGCTCTATTTCGCCCCCAGAGCCACGGATACCGAACTCAACACAGAATCGATGCGCCAGCTCAATTCGGCGCTCGGCAACCGTCAGGACAGCCCTGAATGGGTGGCCGACATCCTCTGCCGCGATCTGGCTGATAATCGCCAGGGCCGCCGTTTTATCGGTTGGCCGGAAAAGCTGTTTGTGCGCATAAACGCCCTGCTGCCCGGCCTGGTTAACAATGATACCCGCAAGAAACTGCCACTTATCCGCCAGTTTTGCCAAAGGGCTATGCCAATACAAGACACGGCCAACCCCATCACCGAAGGAGAGAAACATGAAACCATTTAAACTCTTGTGCCTGAGCGCAGCGCTGCTGGTGAGTCCTTCGCTCTGGGCCGATGACGCAAGCGATCTGGCCGTCAAACAGTTGCAACACGACTGGGCTATCAACAACTATCAACTCAGCGGCGACCAGCAGGAAAAAGCCTTTGTTAAACTGCTGAAGTTGGCGGATGAGTCGGTGCAATCCCACCCTCAAAGTACAGGCGTGCGTATCTGGCACGGGATTATCAACTCTACCTATGCCGGGGTCAGCGGCGGCCTCGGTGCCCTCAAATATGCCAAGCGGGCTCGTAGTGATTTCGAGCAGGCGCTCAAGCAAGATCCCACCGCGCTCAAGGGCTCAGCCTACACCAGTCTCGGAGTACTTTACTACAAGGTGCCCGGCTGGCCACTGGGCTTTGGAGACGATGACAAGGCCGAAGAGTTGTTGAAACAGGCGTTGGAACTCAACCCCGATGGCATAGACAGCAACTACTTTTACGGCGACTTCCTGTTGGAAGAGGACAGGTATGACGAAGCCCTGCCTTTCCTGCAAAAGGCACTCGAAGCCGCTCCAAGGCCTGGGCGCGAGTTGGCAGATGCGGGTCGCAAGCAGGAAATCAAGGCAGCACTTGCCAAAATTGCCGCCTATCGCGATAACAGCTAACGTCAGTCAATTTTTACCAGTAAAGATTGCGTTTGATGGACAAGGCTGGCGCTTGATTTCGAGCTCAGCCCAGCATCAGTCAGCCAATACAGGCTGACTGATGGTTTTATTATCCGAGCAAGAAACTGTTACAACTAATCCCCCTGCGCGAAGGGATCGTCAATCGACTTAGCCGGCTGGGTAAACCAGCGCGGCCCCTCTGCCGTCATATAGAAGTGATCTTCATGGCGAACGCCGAACTCGCCGGGCACACAAAGCATGGGCTCATTGGAAAAACACATACCAACAGCCAGTGGGGTGTTGTCGCCATCGACCAGGTAGGGCCACTCATGAATATCCAGGCCTATGCCGTGGCCCGTTCTATGGGGCAATCCCGGCAGTTGATATCCGGGCCCGAAACCGGCCGCTTCCAACACGGCTCTGGCCGCCTTGTCGACACCGCTGCAGGGCGCACCTAAAGCCGCCGCTTCAAAACCTGAGCGCTGCGCTGCCTGCTCGAGCGCCCACAATTGCCGCTGCCGCTCGCTTGGCGTACCAAATACATAGGTGCGGGTAATATCCGAGTTGTAACCATGCAGCTGACAGCCTGTGTCTATCAACACAGTGTCGCCCGGCTCCAGCGTCTTGGGCGACTTGACCCCATGGGGATAGGCGCTGTCCTCACCAAAGAGCACTATGCAGAAATAGGAGCCACTGGCCCCCACGGCTCTATGGGCCTTGTCGATGAAATCTTCCACCTCGGCGGTACTGATCCCCGGGCGTAATATTCTGGCGGCGGCCTTGTGCACTTCGAGCGTCATATCCATAGCCCGCTGAATCAGCCTCAGCTCGGCGGCCGATTTATGCATTCGCAGTTGGGCGCTAATCTTGGCGCCGTTGACAAAGGCAAGCTCGGGGCAAGCCTCACGCAGGCCATCAAACAAAAAGAAAGGGGCAGATTCATCTATAGCCAGAACGGCGCCCGGGCGCAGACAGCCCATGCGCTTAAGCACATTGCGGCACAGCGCATAGGGACTCTGGTGCTCATGCCAGGTGTTAACCGGTCCAGGCTGCAACATAAAGCCCTTGAGGGTGTCGAGCTCAAATGCCGGCGCCAGGTATTCCAGCTCACCACAACTTGGCAAAATCGCTCCTACCATACGCTCACTGGCATACCAACGCAGGCCGGAGAAATAGTAGAGATTGGTGCCGGCGTTGAGATAGAGGGCATCTATCCCCAACTCTTGCATCAGCGCCTGGGCATTTTGTTGCCTGGTTTTGAATTCGGCGGCTTCCACCGCTGTGACATCCCGGGTCATATCCACCAGCTTTGCCAACTCCTGCTCCGGGGTTGAGCCACCAACGCCTGTGCTCATAGACTTCTCCTGCTTGATTACTTTTAGTAGTTATTTGCTTGGGTATTAATGTGCTCGAGAGTTTTAGCATATTGTATGCAAACTTTAAAGCAGCAAACGAAATTGCCAATTTCCGGCGACCGCTGCTATGCTGCTTGCGCCAAACGCGGGAGTACAACATGCAAGATCTTGCCAACTATATTCTGGCCATAGAAGGACGGACAAGCAGCGCCGAACTGTTGGAGTCGGTGCAAGTTCACACCACAGACGATGAAGGTTTGTGGCAATATCACTTTGCCGATGGCACCATTATCGAAAAACAGCAGGAGCTGGAACAGGAGCCAAGCCAGTCCAATATCGGCGAGCTTTATGAAGATAACTGGACCCGTTATCGGGTGCTGAAAGGAAACGATATCAGCCCAAAACAAAAAGCCTTCAGCAACCTGTGCCAAAGGGCCTTCTGGTTGAAGATGCGTCAGGCCTGCCAGAAACCGGCTTGAAGGGGGATATCTCCCCCTTGAATCAAACTATCAGGCCTGTTGCATCAGCATTACTTGCAGACCACGGCAGACCAAGGTCTCCATATCGTCGACCCGACTTATCTGACACTGACTGACAGTGGCTGGAACCGCCAAGTCTTTAACACCACTGACGCAGCCCTTGTAGTAATCGGCATTGGCCAACATGTTACCGGCAAGCCAGAGTTTTTGCGGATTGAGGAGGTTAACCGCCCAGGCAATACCCATCCCTAGATAAGCCCCGGCGCGATAGAGTTCTACCGGGTTGCGCAAGCGCCGACGCCGTACCGACTCGCCGCTGGCCAACTGTTCGAGACTGAATTCCCCCGACTCCGTCATTACCCGGCAAGCGCCCAATTCGCCACCCAGGCCATTGGCACCGCTGAACACCCGGCCGTTGAGCGCCAGCGACATGCCGATCCCTGTGCCACACATCACCAAGAGTTCACACTGGTGTTTTACGCTGGCAATGGCGTGCAGACCGGCGTGGATATCATTGCTGATAGCCACCAGTTCACCACGGCTACTGAGCTTTTCCGGGTTAAGCCCCACCAGCGCCGGCAAGGCACGGCAGGATATCAGTTGGTTGTCTCGCACCATGCCGGGGAAGGCCAGAGCCAGACGGTAGTTTGCAAGCCCATAATCAGATTCAAGTTCAGCCAATTGCCGATTGAGATCTGCTATGGTGAAACTCTCTCCGGTGGGGATTTTATATTGTTCTGTTGTTTCCCCTTGCCGCAGCTGAAACAGCGCGGTTTCAGTCCCCACTTCGATCGTTAATGTCGACATCAATAAACCCCTTTTTACCGTACCGCCAGAGGCGGTAGACGGCCTAAGATGTTAGCACAGTGCTGCCGGCACCGCACCTAATCATCAAGGTTCTGTTATTTGTAACGCTTTGCTTTTACTTAACTTCCACCATGCTATCAGGATAAGTTGGGTCGCAATGGCGGGAATACAGATCACCAATAGCAACTGCCAGCCAAGCTGATAAATGACCCAGCCGGCCCCCAGAGAGGCCAACGCCTGAGAGCCAAATACCAGAGAATCGTTGAAAGACTGCACAGTGAACCTCTCCTCGGGGCGATAACAGCCAGGCAACAGCGAAGTGCCGGCAACAAACAGGAAGTTCCAACCCACACCCAACATCACCAGCGCACTCCAATAGTTGAGCAGGTCACGCCCCGCCAGCGCCAGAGCCAAGGTCAGGCAGTAAAGCGCCAGCCCGGCCAACATGATGCGGGTATGCCCCAAGCGGGCTATCAGGTAGCCACTTATCAGCGAAGGCAGATACATGGCAATCACATGGCTCTGGATCACCCACTTGGTATCCTCAAGGCTGTGATGCTCTATGTGATGCATATGCACAGGGGTCGCCGTCATGATAAAACTCATCAGGGCATAGCCTATAACTGCAGCGCCGCAGGCAACCCAGAGTCGGCTTTGACGCAAAATAACCGACAATGGCCGAATATCCATACGCTCAATCTTGGAGGCTTTGAGTACCGGGCCTTCATCTTGATAAAACAGCAGGCATACCAGCGCCAGCACACCGACCAGAGTCACCATCAAAAAGGCCCCAGAGTATGTTACCGGCAAAATATCCTTGGCCAGCAAGGCCAGTTCTGGCCCGAGGAAGGCGGCGAGCAAGCCACCAAGCAACACCCGGCTGGCTGCCTTGGCAGACAGAGTCGGCGCCACTGACTCCATGGCGGCAAACCGGTATTGTTGAATAATGGCGCCGCCGCATCCGAGCAGCAGACCGCTGGCACAAAATCCCCAGAACTGAGCATACCAAACACTAAGCGCCGCCATAACACCCGCCACACTGGTCAGCAGGGCGCCACCGATAAATACCCGTCGCCGACCAAAGCGCTGCATCAAGATATTGATGGGCACAATCGCCACAGCGACTCCGACAACCATCATGGCGATAGGCAGTGTCGACAACGAGGGAACCGGGCTCAGCTCTGCCCCTATTATGCCTCCGAGCAATACCATGATAGGTGTGGCACTCATGGCAAAGGCCTGCGCCAACATCAACACCCAAACATTTAGCGGCATAAAGGCATCCTTGAATAAAAGTCGAGACAGATAAAAACCTTGAATAGGTCAATAAACATACATAGAGTTAACCTAAGCCAATCAGTTTTAACATTTTCATTCAAGGAAGAACACTGTGGGAAAGCGAAACTGTATCAGAGTGCTACTGTTGACCTTGCTTCTGGGCATGGGGGCAGGCTGCAGCAACCAGCCTTACTCCCCTTCTCAGGATCTCTATGACAACGTGGCCGACAATGTCGAGCAGCGCAATGAAAAGCTGGCGCGGGATCAACAACCAAGCGATGACAGAGTAAAGAGTGAAGATGTCAGCAAGGGAGTGATGGCAACCCTGGTTAGCTCCTTTTTGGTCGGCATTGCGACTCTGTTTGGCAGCAATTAACTTGGCCCCCTTTACAGCAGTTAAAGTTTTTTCAACATGCCCACCCTTGCGAAGCGACTTCAGGGCTTGCCATAATCCGCTATCACTCATAAAGACAAGGTCGGCCAAGAGTAGCCAAGCCGACCATCAGCGGAGCCCCTATGTTGCAATCACAATCGCTCAAAAGCCCCCATATCGCATCACGGCTTAATGCCGTGCGCAGCGAAATGGCCAAACACCAACTCGATGCCTTTATTCAGCCCCGTGCCGACGAGTATCTCGGCGAGTATGTGCCGGCGCACAACGAGCGTTTACATTGGCTGACCGACTTTACCGGCTCGGCGGGGATGGCGATTGTGATGAAAGACAGCGCCGCCATTTTTACTGATGGCCGCTACACAGTGCAGGTGAGGCAACAGGTGGACTCGACCCTGTTCAGTTATGAGAGCTTGACAGATATGCCCCAGGCACAATGGTTGGCGGAAAAGCTGCCGGTCGGTTGCCGCATTGGCTACGATCCCAGGTTGCATACCCTGGCCTGGCAGCAGGATGCCGAAGCCACGCTGAGCAAGGCGGGGATGACACTGGTGGCGCTTGACAACAACCCGGTGGATTTGCACTGGCAAGACAGACCCGTGCCGGAAAACAAACCCATTATCCTCTTCAATGCCGAGTCTGCCGGCAAGAGCAGCGAACAGAAGCGCAGTGAAATCGGCGCCCTGGTGAAAAAGGCCGGTGCCGATGTGGCGCTGATAGCGGCGCTGGACTCCTTCTGCTGGTTACTCAATATCCGCGGTCAGGACGTGCCCAGGTTGCCCGTGGTACTGGGCTGTGCCCTACTGGAAGCCAATGGTGAGATGACACTGTTTACCGAGCTTGCCAAGTTACCCCAGGGGATTGAAGCCCACGTAGGGGCCGGTGTCAGCTTCCGCGCCGAGTCGGAGCTCGCCGAAGCGTTGCAAGCGCTTGAAGGCAGAAAGCTTTTAGCCGATCCCAATAATGCCAACGCCTTCAGCCAATTACAGGCCAAAGCCGCCGGCGCCAAACTGATCGCCGGACTCGATCCTGTGTCACTGCCCAAGGCCTGTAAAAACAGTGCCGAACTGCAGGGAATGCGCGCCAGCCATATCCGTGACGGCGTTGCCGTGAGCCGTTTCCTGGCTTGGCTGGATGCCGAAGTGGCCGCAGGCCGCCTCTATGATGAGGGCACACTGGCAGATAAGCTTGAGAGCTATCGCCTTGAGGATCCCCTCTACCGCGAGCCAAGCTTTGACACTATTTCCGCCACCGGCGGCAATGCAGCCATGTGCCACTATAACCATCTCAACGGCACTCCGGCCATGATGGAGATGAACAGCATCTATCTGGTGGACTCTGGCGCCCAGTATTTGGACGGCACCACGGACGTTACCCGCACCATAGCCATAGGTGAAGTCAGCGCCGAGCAGAAAAAGATGGTGACCTTGGTGCTCAAGGGGCATATCGCCCTGGATCAGGCCCGCTTCCCACGGGGCACTACGGGGCAACAACTGGATGCCTTTGCCCGTCAATACTTGTGGCAATACGGTTTTGACTACGACCACGGCACGGGCCATGGTGTTGGCCACTTCCTCAGCGTTCATGAAGGCCCACAAAGAATAGGCAAGAACCTCAATGCCATTCCTTTGCTGCCCGGAATGGTGCTTTCCAACGAACCCGGCTATTACCGTACAGATGCCTTCGGTATCCGTCTGGAAAACCTGGTGGAAGTACGCCCCTGTGAAGCGCTCAAAGGGGCAGAGCGGGAGATATTCGAGTTCGACGCTCTGACTCTGATCCCCATGGATAAACGCTTGATAGACAAGAGTCTGCTTACTGAAGCTGAGCTCAATTGGTTCAATGACTATCACAGCCGCGTTTATCAGACCCTGTCACCGCTGATGAGTGGCGAATCACTGGCCTGGCTCGAACAGGCCACCTCGCCGCTGTAACGCCCAAGGGCGCCGTCAATGGCTGGCGCCCTTTGTCAAACTCTCTGTGCTATTCGCGAGAAGATCCGCCCCTTGAATTGGGATATAATAGCCGCCATATAGCTGTTATTATTTTGCCATGAGAATCTCAATCCCATGATAAGTACCACCTTTGATCAGTATCTGGAGTTTCCAACCTCCTTCCCATTTAAAGTGGTTGGCGATGCCAGCGATACCCTGGCCGACCGCGTAGTCGAAGTCGTCCAGAAGCACGCCCCCGGTGATTATAGCCCCACCACCAAGGCCTCCAGCAAAGGCACCTATATCTCGGTGACCATAAATGTGAGAGTGACCAGCAAGGAACATATCGAAACCTTGTACACTGAACTTGCCGCTATTGAAGGCGTTCGCCGGGTACTCTGATACCTGGCACTCGGCAGAGAAAGTGTGATCTGGATTACATTTTTCCTGCCGAAGCGTATAATACCTGCCGGTATCAGAGAGTGAGCACAGCTTGATACTGATTGGTATCATCTCAAACAGAGGGGGAGACGTTGCCCTTGCCAGACAATACATTGCATATCCGCCACTTGGGTAACATGGATTATGAGACTGTATGGCATGCCATGCAGCACTATACCGACACCCGTGACGAACACAGCCGGGATGAACTCTGGCTGGTGGAGCATCCACCGGTTTTCACCCAAGGCCAGGCCGGTAAGAGTGAGCATCTGCTCAACACCGGCGATATCCCGGTGATCCAGGTGGATCGTGGTGGCCAGGTAACTTACCATGGCCCGGGGCAGTTGGTCGCCTACCCTCTTATCAACATCAAACGGCGCAAGCTTGGGGTAAGACAGCTGGTTACCGACATAGAACAAAGCCTGGTGGAGCTGCTCAAGCGCTTCGATATTCCGGCCTACGCCAAGGCCGATGCGCCGGGTGTCTATGTCGAGGAGCGTAAAATAGCCTCTTTGGGGCTGAGGATCCGTAAGGGATGCTCATTCCACGGCTTGGCGCTGAATGTCGACATGGATCTCGCCCCTTTTCGTCGTATCAACCCCTGTGGTTATGCCGGACTCGAAATGGCCCAGTGCAAAGCACTCGGTGGCCCCCAGAGTGTCGAGGAGGCAGGCCAACACCTGATTGAAACTTTTAGCCAACGTTTGGGCTATGAGCAAACAGTGCATCACCAAGGATTAGCAGAGTCATATGAATAGGCCAGAAAGATTACAGCCCGGTGTGAAATTGCGGGACGCCGAAAAGGTTGCCCGTATCCCGGTCAAAGTTGTGCCATCAGAGCGCGACACCATGCTGCGCAAGCCCGATTGGTTGCGGGTTAAGCTGCCATCTTCCAATCAGCGGATCCTGGATATCAAACAGGCACTGCGTAAAAATGGTTTGCACTCTGTGTGTGAAGAAGCCTCTTGCCCGAACCTGGCCGAGTGCTTCAACCATGGTACAGCCACCTTTATGATCCTCGGTGCCATCTGTACCCGGCGTTGTCCCTTCTGTGACGTAGCCCATGGCCGTCCACTCAAGCCTGACGCCGAGGAGCCACTCAAGCTGGCACAAACCATCAAGGATATGAAGCTCAAGTATGTGGTGATCACCTCTGTGGATCGTGACGATCTGCGTGACGGCGGAGCCCAGCACTTCGCCGACTGTATCCGTGAGATCCGCAAACTCAACCCTGAGATCAAGATAGAGATATTGGTGCCTGACTTCCGCGGCCGTATCGATCAGGCGCTGGATATTCTGGCGACCGAGCCACCGGATGTATTCAACCACAACCTGGAAACGGCTCCGGCTCACTATCGTAAGGCCCGTCCCGGTGCCAACTATCAGTGGTCATTGGATCTGCTCAAACGCTTTAAAGAGCGTCATCCGGATATCCCGACCAAGTCGGGGATCATGCTCGGACTGGGTGAAAGCAATGAAGAAATTGAACAGGTGCTCAGAGATCTGCGCGCTCACAATGTCAACATGCTGACTCTGGGCCAGTATCTGCAGCCATCCAAGTTCCACTTGCCGGTGGAGCGTTACGTGACTCCCAAGGAGTTTGACGACTTCCACAACCTGGCAACCGAACTTGGCTTTACCCACGCCGCCTGTGGCCCGCTGGTTCGCTCAAGCTACCATGCAGACCTTCAGGCCCAGGGGAAAGAGGTCAAATAGACCAAGCCCAAGCACCTAAAGAAACAGCGCCCACAGGCGCTGTTTTTCTATTTATGGGCACAATTAAAAGCTTTAGGGTTAGCGGCAAAGCTCTGACATAGCTGCCTCTGCCCATATTAACCGGGATGAGCGAAGAAGAGCCAAGAGAGACTAAGAGGAGTGAAGAGACAACTCCATCAGCAGAGCATCTTCCCGGCCCTCTTTTGCCGGATAGTAATCGGCCCTGGAGCCGGTCTCAATAAAGCCCAGACGCCGGTACAAGGCGATAGCGGCAGCATTACCCACCCTGACTTCCAGCAATAATCTCTCCACACCAGTCTCTTTAAGCAACTCGATTGCCGCCAGTAATAATTGCCGCCCCAACCCCTGACCTTGTGCGGCAGGAGCGATACAGATATTCATCAGGGTCGCTTCCTCGAACAAAACTTGCAGCAAGCAAAAGCCTTGAAGCTCCGGTCCTAGATATAACCCCAGAGCCCGGTAAAAACGGCCAAAGCAACTGCCCAGAGTCGCCTCACTCCAGGGAAACTCATGGGCCAGTTGTTCAATTTTCATCATCTCGTCGAGGTCATCGGCCTCCAAGGCTCTAATTGCGATAACCTCAGTCACTTCGCCTCCAACCTGTGCCAAATCTGTTGCCATAGGGCGCGCTTGCCCTCACTGCCTGACATCAATTGCGCCGGCTGCGATGAATGCAGCCAGGCCCCTTCAACAGGCTCAGGGAACATATTCCATATCACCTCTTGCCCAGCCACAGGCCGATTACCGACGCTGCACTGCCCGGCCTCCAGTCCCAATAACGCCAACACCTTGAGCACCAGAGGATGTTGCAATACACGCTCGTCAGCATCAGGCACCAACAGCATGAAAGGCACCTGGGAGGGAGAGTCTTGTCTACTGCGCCACAGCTCTATTCCCATGGCGTGCAGATATTTATTCATGGTGATTGCGCTCCGCTTTAACGCAGTTTGAAAATATCGCCCAAAACCCACAGCCGAGGGACGAACAAGAAGGGCAAAAAATGACTGAAAGAAACCCACAACAGAGCTTCCAAGTTAAGCGCTTTAGAATACCAGCTTGCTCAGCAACTGTCTGTGACTTGGGAACAAATCCCCCGGCAACCCACTCAAACAAAATCGATTGCAGGCATCTAGTTTATCCACTTTAACTAATTAGCTTCCGAAGTAATATAGAAAACAGATCATTTACGGAGGTTATATTATGAATATCAATATCGGGATCAACCAAGCCGATCGTTTGGAAATAGCCAACGGTTTGAATCGCTTACTCGCTGACACCTACAGCCTTTACCTTAAGACTCACAGCTTCCACTGGAACGTGACAGGTCCTATGTTCACCAGCCTACACCAACTGTTTGAAGAGCAGTACACCGAATTGGCTGCAGCGGTGGATGTCATAGCAGAGCGGGTCAGAGCCCTGGGTGAAAGAGCCTTGGGATCCTACAGCGCCTACGCCGCTCAGACCGAAATCAAAGAAGACTCAGGCATCACAGATGCCAAACAGATGCTTGAGGAACTGCTGGAAGGCCAGGAGATCATTATTCGCAACGCCCGGGCACTCTACCCTCTGGTGAACCAGGCCAATGACGAAGCAACGGCAGATCTGCTGACCCAGCGTATTCAGTTACATGAAAAGACCGCCTGGATGCTTCGTAGCTTGTTAGTGCAGTAATCTGGCATCACTTTGATACGGCGTTCAGAAACGGCATGAATTGGCGGTTAATGCTGAAACAAACTGAGTATTGAACCTATACGGCTTACGCGTATTGCGTGAGCCGTTATCTTATTTGGCACCGAGCAGGAGTTAACCCTGTAACAGTAGTTTTAAAGATGTCTGCAAGCTGACAGTGCAAGGTGGAAAATAAATGGGTCCATATCGACCCCAAGCACTTTATGATATTTACAAAAGGAAAACGGCCCGCATATCGCTATGCAGGCCGTCTGGAATGTGGCAGGGGTGGCAGGACTCGAACCCGCAACCGTCGGTTTTGGAGTGAGTTATTTAAATCATAAAAATCAATTGGATAAGATTTTCCTTAGAAAATTAAACTAGAGAAAACATCGAATAAACACATGATTTTTAATGTTTTAAATTGCTAATTTCTAACTATTTTAATCACAAAAAAAGGATACCTATTCGCGCATACTTAACTACTACACTTTTATGGTAGTCCCCGAAAAATAACCATATCCATCGTTCAGCACTCTTTGTCCTTTGTATGATTACTAAAAATTAGTCACTACGCCACTACACCCATTATCCCGGATGGCGACCTGCTTTTTAGCAAAAATAACGTACTACATGTGAATAGAAAGCATTTCTGATTGATTGTTAGCTCTCTCAAATCATTGAATAGTCAAAAAATGACTCTGAGCGTGTAACCTCATTTATGGACAGAAATCATTTAGGGTCGATAGTCTAAATATCATGCACTCTACTAGTTTATGTATATTAACTAGGCAATCACTGCAATTAAAGGCGAATAGTCATGCAATAGACAAGGCCTTTACACCTTGCCTTTGACCTAGTTAAGCCCATCAGCAAAGACTTAGGCTTACTCTAAATAGTTGTTCCAAATAGTAGATCACAGGAAGGGAACTCAGTCCTGTTTGAGCAATCAGATCTATCGCCAAACAAACCCACCACTCGCCCAAGGACTGAGAATGGCCATCTTAGCACCACTATGCCGCGCTGAGCGCAAGCGCATGCAAAAATTGATTCAAAAAACCAACGATAAGCACTTTGCCAGGCGTCTTATTGCGATGTTGATGTTGCATCAAGGGCTGCCGGTTACCCAAGTTCAGCACATCACCGGCGCAGCACGCTCCAGCATCGGCCGATGGTTGAACTGGTACACCCAATGTGGCATCGATGGACTGAAATCAGAGAAGCCGGGGCGGCCAACCGTCTTACCTATTAACCCGATATTGCTCTGTTTGTCACTGCTTATCCAGCTTTGTCCGGAAGACTTTGGTTACCAGCGTAGCCGCTGGAGCAGTGAGCTGCTTGCCAAGGTGATTAATGCACAGCTTAAGCTATGCGTCGCTGCATCAACCATTCGCCGCCTGATACCCGAAGCAGGCATAGTCTGGCGCCGCTCAGCCCCGACGTTGCGCATTAAAGACCCATACAAAGCGGAGAAAATGGCCGCTATAAATCAGGCTCTTGAGCAGTGCAGTGCTGAGCATCCGGTATTCTATGAAGATGAAGTAGACATCGACCTTAACCCCAAAATCGGGGCGGACTGGATGCCCAAAGGGCAGCAAAAACGTGTTGTCACCCCAGGCAACAACCGCAAGCACTACTTGGCTGGAACGCTGCATACCAAGACAGGAAAAGTGCTTTATGTGAGCAGCGCCAGCAAAGCATCGGAGCTGTTTATTGCGTTACTGGAAAAGCTCAAACGACATTACCGCAAAGCCAAAACTATCACGCTAATTCTGGATAATTACATCATTCACAAGAGCCGTAAAACCCTGGCTTGGCTCAAGAGCAACCCCAAGTTCAGGTTGTTGTTTCAACCGGTATACTCACCTTGGGTCAACAAGATAGAGCGCTTA
Source organism: Shewanella sp. BJSY2023SW007 (assembly GCF_047314525.1). NCBI lineage: Bacteria > Pseudomonadati > Pseudomonadota > Gammaproteobacteria > Alteromonadales > Shewanellaceae > Shewanella > Shewanella sp. BJSY2023SW007. The sequence continues at coordinate 27,234 of NZ_JBKORL010000080.1, forward strand.
TGGTTGGCACTACATGAAACGGTAACCCGTAATCACAGTTGCCGAAACATGCGGGAACTTCTTGGCAAGGTATGGCATTTTATGGAAACCGTTTCACCTTTTCCCGGCAACGGACACGGCATCGCGAAAATGTAGCAGTATTCGGATCAGCTATTTAGGGTTATTTCACAAGGTATGGAGACGTAGCACAGCTTTTTTGATGATATTAATGCTTAAATTGACCTTCTAATGGTGTATTTTTGCGCGTTGTAATATTTAGTTAGGTATCTACCCAATCTGCTCATGAAATGTGTTTCGCCATCGATTTGGGGTAACGGCGTAACGCTCTTTGAACTTCTCACGAAAGTGCAACACTGAACTAAAGCCTGTTTGAGTCACGACTTGCTCAATGGACAAATCTGTCGATTCAAGGAGATCCCGAGCCAGATTCAACCTTTCAGATGCTAGCCAGTCACCAAATGTCATCCCCGTGGCTTTATGAAATTTGCGCGTAAATGTTCGGCGGGTCATCATTACCGAGCTGGCGAGTTCGTCAAGTTGGTACTTTTGGCTGATATTACTTCTGACTTTGTCCATCAAGGTATTGATACGCAGATCTGATGTGGTCAACGGAATCGGTTGATCAATAAACTGCGCTTGACCACCATCACGATAAGGTGGAACGACCATTCGTCTGGCGACACGATTAGCAATGGTACTGCTGTAATATTTACGAAATATGTATAAACAGCAATCGATGCCTGCGGCAGTGCCTGCGGAGGTTATAATTCCGCGATCTTCTACATATAATGCGTTGGTGTCGAGTGATGTTTCTGGAAAGCGTTGTGTGAAATCCTGCTCCAATTCCCAATGGGTCGCTGCTCTTTTTCTCGCTAACAAACCTGCGTACGCCAAGACATAGCCGCCGAGACATAGACCAACAATCAGTGCTCCTCGTGCATGGGCTCGGCGTAAAGCATCTAAAAGCTTTGCCGCTGGCTTTTCGTCAATGGCTCGCCAGAATGGCACGATAATAATGTCGCTATGTTCAAGCGTATCGAATGACGCATTGGGGTGAATCTCCATGCCCATATCAGACAAAATAGGCCCTTGCTCACCCGCAACAAATGTCAGGTTGAAAAAGGTTTCATTCAGAATCTGGTGCCCAAACACAATGCTGGGCACTGAAATATGAAATGGGCTGAATTCTTTGAAGACCACGACTGAAACATTAGGAATAGATTGTCCCGTCTTTGGTGCCATAGCAATTACCCTCTCTATGCCAATGACATGAGGCTATCGCGAGTATAGCCTCACCAACGCCTCGGCTTGACTACTGAAGTTGTTTCAACATATCAGCTTTATCAAAGTGAGCCCGTTTCTCTTTGATCTTGCCATCTTTAATGGTCAGCAACATCATCACAGAAATGCGAACTGATTTATTCGTCGGCGCTAAGTCATTCATCATGGCACTGTGAATGCCTTCAAAAGTCATGTAGCACGCCACTTTATCCTCTTGAGCAAATATCTCATGAATTCTGAATTGAAATCTAGGAAATCCGTCCATATTGCCTTTCTCCTGCACGATAAAACCGTCGACATCTAACGGAGTATCCACTTGAGAATAAAAGGTAAAATCACGATGACACATTGATTTAGCGGCATCATAGTCATTGGCTTCTATCGACTTATAAAAACTCTTAACCAATGCAATATTATTTTCGATACACATATACTTTCTCTCACAATTGCGCGCACGTTAAAGGGTAATGGTCTCGCCATCTTCTGGAATATAGACGTAATCCGTCAGTAAATTGATGTCAACATAAGCACGAAGCTCCTGTCTGGTCACAAGTGCGTGGTTTACTGCCTCCATATGAGTAGCAACAATCTTTGCCTGAGGAAGCGCGACGTGTGTCTTTATTACATCTTCTTTGCCCATAATGATCGGGCCATAGCCAATTACGTGTGCCCAGCCAGTATTCAGAATGACTACGTCTGGCTGTTCACGTTTCATCGTTTCTTCGACAGTCTGTGTCCAGATAGTATCTCCAACCAGATAGAGTTTTTCTTCATCGGCATGAGACAATATAACGCCGGTTACTTCAGCCAGCATTTCTCCTAGTGCTTTATTTTCGTATGCCGCATCAGAACCATGTTGACAAGCAGTACGAGTAAAGGAAATGCCGTTGTAGTCGGTATCTTCAGAGAAAATCTGAACATTAACAAATCCTTGTGAACGTAGAATTTGTTCATCAACTTCGTGTTGCACGAACACCAGCTTGTCTTTAGGGATGACATTGACTGCTGTTTCATCCCAGTGATCAGGATGAGTGTGAGTCAAAAACACCGCATCAATATCAATAATTTCTTCGATTGAAAATGGGAGTTCAACGGTTGGGTTACTGACATGCGCATTGATTGTGCCGCCAAACCCTGGGTAAGAGCCTTTCGGGGCTAACATTGGGTCAATTAAGAATGTCTTGCCCGCATATTCTATTATCTGTGTTGCATTTCGAATTTGAGTGATTTTCATAGTAGTGCTCCAACTGGCTTGTCGATTTCGTTGGAGACATTCTAGAAAAATGCAAAAAATGCAAAAGTGGCTAAAATGACATATAAAGATGCTATTGGGCCAACATCTTTATCGTTGAGCGTAGAAATTTAGAAAAAAGCAAACTGTTCTGATCCAGTAATAGTGGACACTTTGTATCATTACTAAAATTTGGTCAATCATCGAGTGTAATGGTTAGTCTAAAGTCACACTGCTAACTCGTTTTGGGGCATAACTTTCTTCGCCTCAACTTAGCCCTGTTCATAAGCTTTAAAAACCTGAGTTTAGCAACAGTGCAACGTTCCCATAGACCTCCTAGTTAACCGTGCAACGGCCCCACATACGCTCTCAGACCAACGAAAAAGTCCGCATACAAGTGATTTGGCCTTCATTTTGTTCAGTAAACGCCCCCAATTGGGCTTTGGGTAGTCCCTATCGTGCAGCCATCCCATAGGTTTAAGGGGTTAATCGTGCAGCCAACCAATATATCCAAGGCTTAAACGTGCAATGTTCCCACATATGCCCTTGCAATGGCGTTACATGTCACATTTTACATTCGTGACATGTAACGAAATATAAATATCTTTTTAAATTCATTTATATACGTTCAACCAGTAACACCAACCTAAGTCAAAATCTGGAAATTTCCTTCTGACTCTACAGACAAGACATTTGTCCAAATTGGGCAGTTTGGCGTGCCAATCTCGGCAATTATCAGCGGGATAATGGCTCCGTTCACTAAGCACGGAGTTATTTTTATGAAGTTAAATGGCATTGAGCTGCTCCACCTAGTTGTAGCACATGAGCTAAGAGAAGTTTGGGTCGTCAGGTTAGACCCACCCGTTCAGCCCGGCAATCGGGGGCCAGATGGTGACCTGCTCTGGCCGGAGGTTTTGCTGTGCAAGAGTTCTGAGGATGCAACTCATTTGGCTGAGTACCTAAGCAAAGCAGCCTTTGATGATTTTTCTGATTTTATGGCCGCAGAAGAAGATGGGGAAATCCATTCAGTACCTCAGGATGCAGATCAGTACATAGTTGCGCTCTGTAAAAGCATTCAAAGGTACAGATACGCATGGCTGGTAGAGCCAAGCATCAAAAGCATCTCACAAATCACCTTGCTCAAGGAGGCTTTTCAACATGATTAAAAAGTCATTGAGTTTGCTGGCCTTTGCATTAATTGCATACTCAAACGTTACACTTGCTCAGGAAAGCGCCACTGTGGGTCAAAAATCCTCACAAGAAAAGCGCACCCAAAGAGAAACCACACTGAACGATGAGACCAGCATGGAGTTACAACGCCAAAAAGGAGAAGAAGCAAGAAAAGGTGAGGAAAAACGAGACACGACCTCCACATCAATGCGTGATGCAAACGAAACATCATCTAGGCAGCAATACCAAAAGGCTAACCGTCTTTCAGTAAAAACAGCCCCACTTTCTATTCTTGTAGAGCTATTTGCCTATGTCGAAAAAGGCAAATCTGTAAGAGGGAAAACAGCAAACGTCATCAGAAATTGTTCGCTCATTACGAACCCACAAGCGCCACAATTTCCAGAGTTAGAACCCAAACCCTTAGTTACAAGCGTTCAGGCCTGCATGGCCTGGAACAAAGAAAAAACACTGGGACAATGCCAAGTTGAGTTGCAACAGGCAGCTTTCAACTGGGCGACCACTGGCATGCCTTCATCTATAAGAGTTCCATCTGAACGACTAAAAAGAGAAGGTGTTTGCTGGGCAGTCTACGGACTTGTAGCAGAAGCAACGCTGGATGAAATATCAAGCGGGATTTCGATCAACGGAAGTGGCAAGTCAGCGATAAAAATGGCGCTTGCCAAGGCAATGAGTAAACAGCTCATACGTAATGACTTACCAGAAAAGGCCTTGAAGATAGTAGATAGACAATTTGGAAGGAACTGCGTAGTGCCATCGACACGAGGGTATCAGTATGAAGGAAAATACGAATGGTCATGTGGCTCTTTTTCTGCTGATCCAAAAAATCTATCAGCTTCAATTGGCGAGTTCACTGTCTTTGGCCGAGGAAACTCACTCTTTGGAGAGTCATGGGAGCTGGAGACATCATTAAATCACGACACTCTTTTTTCGTTATCGACTACCAGAACTAACTCAAAAGAAGCATCAACGTCTAATGCTCAGTATGCAAGCACCGACAACCGCTCATCCAAGTCCCGAAACCTTTCAATGAGAACGTCTGAACGATTACAAACTGAGGAAGCATCCAATCTCAGCAACTCCACGGAGGCAAGCTTCACAGTGTCTCAGCCAGGTATAAAAGGGGGTAATTAAAAATGAAATCTGTACTGTATGGCATCATCATTGCCTGCCCAATCACAGCCATTGTGATCTACTTTGCCTTAACTGGTAGGCAGGAAGTTCTTATCCAACAAAAAACACATGAAGTTCAGCAACAAATCCGCTCGGAAGAGTTTCATCGTGACTTCTCTAAGGCTTGGGCTGAGTTTGATCTACCAAACCAGCATGATAAGGCCGTCATCTCGTCAGAAGATGCTGAGCGGAATGAGCGAATCATGCAGCTCAAAAAACTTCGCTCTCAGTTGGAAGCGGCTAACGGTGAGTCAATGGATGACCTAAAAGGAGACTTAGCAGAGATGAGAAAAGCATTGAAGGAGGCAGAGCAAGAAAAATAGAGGTTGTGGTAACTCAGACTCGATGATACACATCCGCAGGTTAGCCACGACTAGAGCGTACTGTCGAACTGCAGGTACCGTAACTCACTATGGGACATTTCCTTGTTAGCTCTTTAACTCTACTTCGTGAATTTCGGATTAAAATTTCTATGGGTTAACGCTGAGTAATCGTTGCGTTCAGAAACTTTCACATGTGAAAGTTTTTCTATCGGTCATGGCCTAGACTAACTCTTCAACAGAATTGATAACTGTTATGGACTGTCCCGTGAGTGAACCTGAAGCATTAGGTAATACGCCTACATTTTAATGAAAGCTTTTGTGCCACCAGATCGTCACTTTTCTTGTTTTTCATATAACTTTTATGGAATGACAGTTATGCAATTATACATTTTATTCTATCGTATTTATAAGAAATTAATAAAGCTTGGTTTTTAAATAAAAGAGCGCCACTGTCTTTTTATAAAGTGGCGCTAATAAAATATATTTTACCTTTACTCAGGTTGAGGACAAGGGTTAGACGAAGAGCAAATAGGTACAATTTTCACAGTACCGCGAGGTACAATTCGACTTGAAGCACCTGGAACCATCAAACCATAGGCATTTAAGGCCGTAAGCAATGTGCTCCATGATTGAACAGTCATACTTTCGCCAATTACAAATAACCGTCCCTGAAAAGGATTGTTTGAAGATAAGTCAATAACATTATTCTCGGCGTCAACGAGTTTTAAAAACTTGAAATGCTCCACACCATCCATATCTATAAAGTCAATTACTGCGTATGCTTTTATACCATCAGAGAAAGAAAATACGATTGGTGGCATACCAAGGTTGAGATATCCATTTTTAAATAAACTTGCTTTACCAACAATGAGAGATAAAAATTTTTCAGAGAAGTTTTGTGAGTACGATGACTCTGTAAGTTGTCTAGTTACATCCCACTGCTTGGAAGTATTTCCAATTAATTCATATCCAGATGATACAACATCACTTGGTACTTCAATGGCGTGTTGTAAGAAAAATTTTTGAGCGTTATTATAGGTTTCAGCATAATTTATAAAACTGGTTAATTCATCATTGGATATTGGTGGGTTTGATACTTTATAGGTTGATTTTTCGCGACAGATTTTGGTTTTCCCACCTCTTCCATCAGGTTCATTATCATACTCACATTCAATATGATTCCTCTTTAAAATATCGAATTTTCTCAGTTCATAATTTTTATAATTCAATACATTAACAATTGTCGACACATTGAGTACAGCTTCTCTTTTAGCTGCGGTCAAAAATTGATAATCTGTTTCACATTTTTCGCATTCAACAGTTTTTGTCTCGATAGCGAAAGCTGATATAGATATAGTTGAAAGCATTATACATGAGAATAAGTTTTTGAGTGTGAACATAGTACAATTCCTTTTAAACACCAACTATGTAATACATTTGTTACCCAGGTATATTATATGTAGCAAAATCGATTTTCAACTGTTTTTCCCTTTTTACGCTGGCTCTTGATTTGACTAAACAGTAGAACTAGAATGCTTGTTTTTTGTTCTGCCTAAGTAGGTATAATAGTTTCCTGGAAGAACTGATGGCGCGTCTTGGTCACTCCTTAATTCTTGACCTGGAAGATCGACAATCCAATCATCATTGTCCTCCTGTTCACCCCAGCAATGCGGCGCTACCAGGTCGCCACATTTCTTGTCTTTCACATAGCCTATGTTGCACCGGTGGGGAATGCCGCTTTTCCGAAGCAGGTGACTGATCACATACGTAATGCCATCACAGTAGAGGCCGGTCTCTTCCAAAGGAAGCAGACCGACCTCCAGGGCATCATGCCACATGCTCATCCTTGATCCGGCGTGATGAATAGTTCGGCCTTCCCTGTTGTCAGGATCACCGGTGCCGTGTAGCCGTCAGTATCCAGCTTTTGCGATGCAACAATGTGTTGTTGCTGATAGCTTTATTGGCAGAAATCCTGCTTTGGTGCATCGGTCTGGCTGCCAGGCATCTGGGATGGCAGCGGAGGTTTCAAGCCAATACGATACGTGACAGAAACGTGCTACCTGTGCTCCGACTCGGCAAAGAAGTGAGACGACGTTCGGAATACTCAATCAAAGAATCGCATTTTCGCTGGGCTTGGAGTGAATTTCTTAAACTGGTTAACACCTCTGGGAGGCCCGAATTATGAGGGGATCATCCAGTGCCCAAGGTATAAAGCCATCAAAGCTTATTTTGTCCTATCCGGTTTTAGCGCTGCAAGTTCCTCTGATGAACTAGGCCCTGTCAGGCTAAAATTAATCACCGCCGGATTATTGTAACGAACATCAGAGAGGTCCAGATGTAATCCCTCTTGACTCTCTCCTGTTACATTCTCTAGGCAACGTCGAGATTCCAAGTCAAGAGCAGTCATATATTTCTGTTCATTACTTTGAGGACCGAGCGCCATGGTAATGAGACAGTCTTTTCCATGCTCAATCTTGTAAGTAACATTAATAGTGTCACCACTTGCTGGGAACTTAAAAACCATAAGTGAAGCGTCGTTAATTCCAGGCTTTGTCGCACACCCAGCCAAAGAGAGCATAGATGCGGTTACCACTGCTAAGATTGCTTTTTTCATTTCAGTTTCCTCATTTATTTGAATGTAATTCTCAACGACAAATTGACTGTTTTTTGTCGCGGTCGATTCTTTTTTCACTGTGTTGTTGGTGCTGAATTGACGATGCAGCTTGGCGTTCTTTTTCTCTCGATTGAGCCTGGGATATAGATTTTTGATGTTCTGGGCGAGGTTGATATTGGCTGTACTCTTTCTTGGCAGAATGAGATAGCTTGTTATAGGTACTAACTATCAGCTTATCAGCCTCCTTCTGTTGGCCGCCTTGTTCCAACCGTTTGGCATTGCTTATCGCATCTGACATCAGTTCATGCCGCTGTTCTGTTTTGACCTCTAGTTGAAGGCGGGATAACTCAACACCTAGAGCTTTTGTCATTTTCCCAATATCTTTTTTTAGCTCCTGGGCAGCTTGTTGCTGCTTTGCGTTATCTGGCTCAAAAAAGATTTTCTGGATAGCCTTTGCAGCCATCCACACCATGGCTCCTGCTGCTTCAGTGAAAATATCGTTCTCCAGATAACCTCTTTGATAGTTAGAAAGCGTTTTAGATAGCCAGTTATCTTGAGTTGGTTTATCGAGCCCCATGCTTTCAACCTGCTTCATTAGCAACTGGACAGAATCAACAATTTTCATCTGCTGCTCAGATAGCTGTCGATACTGCTCATTCATATGAGCAAAATCAAAAACACTGGTTTTAATCTGCTCATCTTTAATAGGATGACTATTCATACTTTGCACAATTGACTTAGCCGCCGATTCAAGCTGCCCAACCAACTTGTTAGGGTCGGAGACATCAGCTTTGCTAAGTTCTTGATAGAGCGCCGCAACTTTCGCTTTTTCGTTCAATTCCATTCCAATTACCTCTTAATGACGATGTTTTACATGTAGGTTTCCATTAACCCACTCTGCGCTAATGAAATTATTGGGCTCGGTAATGTGTTCAAAGTGGCTAGCTGACGCCTCTATATCTGCATGAAAGCGCTCGATCTCAGCCTGATAAGTCCGCATTTCAGCCACAAGGTTGAATAGTTGAGAGTACAGATCTGGCTTGGGCTCTCTTCTGAAGATTTTTCTGAAAATACTGGTAATCATTGAGTGCCGCCTTGATACCAAGAAGCAATAGGTTCGAAGTGATCTCCCCACTCCATGATCTTCAAAAAGTCATCGGTGTTATCGACTCTGGCGAGTCCACAATATGTTTTCGTGTATCGACCATCGAGGCACTTCAATACCGTGAAATGAAGAGGTTCACCAGATTCTGCTCTTGCCGCAGTTACACCTCGTCTTTGATGAATGTGAGCGTCATTTATTGGAAGTACTAATCCGTTAACTTGAATCTCTGCCGCCATAGTGTCCTCATTTATCTTTACTCTCTTTGAGCTAATATTTTCTCAGGTGAGCAAGCTTTAGATGGCACGCCAAAGTGCCCAATTTGGACAAAAAAGAAAGGGGCCTGAGCCCCTAAAAGAATGAGTGGAGAAGTTGAATTCGATGATCTAGCGTTTGTGTTCGCCAGCTTCTATCTGTTCGCGAGAAAAGACTGTGGGACAACGTGACAGATCCGGTTTTCCATAACCATTCACAGCCTCAGACCTGCTACATATGTAGGCATCAAACCGACCTGCCGCTTGCATCATTTTTTCTTTGGCCTTCATTGACTCGCTTGCCTTTTCTAGGTAATCACAGGCAGGATAAGACCAAGTTGCGAGTCCTGAATGACCTGCCGCATATGTAGAGCAGGTTTCCCGCTCCATGACTTTTTCTTTGTAACTTGCAATACCACTTCCTTTTGTCTGGAGTTGAGTCTGAATAGTTGAGTCGTGCTGGTACGGACCGGGATAGCTCCAATAAGGCACCTGATAGTTGTTGAATGCAGGAGAGTACACCGACATAAACCCACGAAGACCCTCGCTTTCGCCAGCAATGTAATCAGCAACACGTTTCCAGTTACCGTCTGTCCATTTCAAACAATGGTAACCTCCATCCGCTTGACGAGGTTTAGCTCCCAGCGCGATAGCGAGCTCATCAATTTCGATGTCACTATCCTGGCTGCTATTATCTGTACCAAACGCTGCACACATACCACCCACGTGCATTACGGATATGACGCTGGAGCGGCCTATGGCGTACGGTTTGATATCAAACGCATCAAAGTATCCAGTTCGTTGATAATTATAGAAGTTGGCAGCATGTAGTGGTCAAGTTAAATTGGCCACGGTTTTGTATTCAAGCCAGTATCTTCGCTCTGACTCGTTCGGTGTCAGCCCACCGTTATATTGATGCGGTCTAAGCTGACTGTAATACCCCGTCACGTATCGTGATATTTCAACCCGAGCCTCACTGATACTTCGGTAGCCGGTCATCGGTATCCATTCTGTTTTTAAGCTTCTGAAGAAACGCTCCATCGGACTATTGTCCCAGCAGTTTCCTCGTCTGCTCATGCTTTGCTTTATCTGATAACGCCAAAGCTGCTGTCGGAAGCCACGACTCGTATAGTGACTACCTTGATCGCTATGGAACATAAGGTGTTTCGGTTTGCCTCGCGCTTCAAAAGCCATCACTAAGGCTTTACTCGTTAGAGTACTATCAGGCGAATAGGATATGGCCCAACCTATCGGTTTACGGGCAAATAGATCCAGCACGACCGCCAGATAAGCCCAACCTTTGCAAGTCCACACATACGTGACATCGCCACACCACACTTGATTTGGCGCCGTCACTGCAAACTGACGAGCAAGATGGTTAGGGATAGCGACATGTTCTTTATCCGCCTTTTTGTAGCGGTGTTGGGGTATCTGGCAGCTCACTAATCCGAGTTTTCTCATCAACCCTGTCGCGCGATAACGCGTCAATGGTATACCCGCAGTTGTCACCATATTGGCGATGGTTCTTGCACCTGCAGAGCCGTTGCTGGCTTTATGGGCCCCTCGCACCAAGCTATGCAGTTTCACCTGCTCTGAGCTAATAATGCTGGGTCTACCTCGCCAATACTTATAGCTGCTGCGATGAATACCAAATACTGAACAAATAAGTTTTACACTATGGCTCTGCCTGAGTTTCTCGACTAGCGAGAACTGTTCAGTGAGTCTGACATCAAGAGAGCCGTAGCCTTTTTCAAAATAATGTTCTCTTCTTCGATGCGGCGAAGTTTCTTTTCTAACTCACGGATCCGCTGTTGCTCAGGCGTAAGTGGTGAGCCTTTGGGAGAATCGCCTTGCAGTTCCTGTTGGAGCTGTTTTACCCACTTTCGCATGGCTGAATTGCTGACTCCCATTGCGATTGCAGCCTCTGCCACACTGTAGCCTTGCTTTGTTACTAGCTGAGCAGCCTCTAGCTTAAACTCAGCGCTGAATGTCGGTCTTGTGTTCTTCATATCTGCCACCCATTTGCGAAAAGTGAGTCTATCACTTCGTCTATTTAGATGGCCAAATTCACTATGCCACTACA
>NZ_JBKORL010000081.1:0-1716 GCF_047314525.1 Shewanella sp. BJSY2023SW007
AGTTGCATAAAAAAATCCGATGACATGGGGTCATCGGATTTTGATCCTTTCAGTGAGATCGTCAAGCGATCTGTCTTAACTGATCGGCATTAGCCTATTAAGGGCTAAATTTTAAGTGGCAAAGTTGCTATCAGAGTACTTATCCGTAGCAATTGCACTGTAACTGGCGTTAAAAGCATTTGATTGAAACTATGCCAGAGCCTGGAATAACCAAGAGAGCACAGTTGCTGTGCAACTCCAGCAACTCTGTAAGCAGATGGATAGCATACATGAAACTTCTTCGTTATCTTTTCTTACAATAACTGAAAGAAGTAGACTCCATCTGATACTTTTTTGAAGATATCAAATTGTGCATGTTCTTGAAATGCTTCTACATTCATATTCTCCCCAAAAACCAAACCGTTTATTCCTAACATCACAGAATTCCCCCATTGAATACGGACTGTATTATATTGGGTGTCGTTAAATACATCTGTAACGCCAATCTCAGCCATATCTACAAGTATCTCATTTAGATTTTCTTGTGATAATTTTACATTGGGCTGAGTCACGGATAATACTTGGCTCCAGTTTTCAATTTTGTTCTCGGCAGCTTTTTGGGAATATGTCATCATAAAACCACCATCAGGACTTTTTCCAAATGTTTTTGCAATAGGGTTAATAACAACTCCATTTAAAACAATTATTTCTTCAGAATAGTAAGAAACTTCTTTGATATTATATTGGTTGATTTTGGAAGTTAACGCCTCTACATTAACTATCATATCGGCTTTAGTAATTACATCTTCATTGTAGTTTGGGCTGCAAGCCACTAAAGTAGAGAGCATTAGTAAAGCAAAAAATTTCTTTAGTTTCATTGTAAATTACCTAGGTGTATTAATATGGAATTATTTTGTATTTACAGTTTCTGTTTATGTAGTAATGACCACCAAGACCATTTGGGAATCTCCATAATTCACATGAGTATTTATATGATACTCTCGCGCCATATACAGGACATCCTAAACACTTTGCGAGCCACGAGGAAGCCTATCATTCGGTCTCAATCGCTTATAAAGAGGGTGTTCAAAATTCTGTGTCACGTCAAAAATCACAGATCGATGTGAGCATCCAGTCGTCCTTCAAAATGGATGGACAGCTGAGATAGCGTTAAATTCCAGTTTTGAATCGGGTGTGACCACCGCTCCTGAGCCTTCAATATACCGGCGTAGAGCAGTTTGAGTAAACTGTTCTCGTTGGCAAAACCACCCTTGGTTTTCGTCAGTTTACGAAACTGACGATGTACGGCCTCAACCGCGTTCGTGGTGTAGATAGCCTTACGCACGTATTCCGGGTACTTAAAATAGGTCGATAACAGCGCCCACTTGTTGCGCCAGGACTTGATGACCACAGGATATTTGTCGCCCCATTTGGCTTCCAGCTCGTCCAGCGCCATCTCAGCTGCATTGAGGGTTGTGGCTTTATAGACACACTTTAAATCAGCCATAAACGCCTTCTGGTTTTTAGACGCTACGTATTTCATTGAGTTACGAATTTGATGAATGATGCATGACTGCACCTCTGTATGTGGGTAAATGGTTTCAATGGCTTCAGGGAAGCCTTTAAGGCCATCGACACAGGCAATCAGGATGTCTTTAATTCCGCGACTATGAAGATCGGTTAGTATACTTAGCCACTGATGTGCACCTTCAGTGTCTGAGATATACAAGCCCAACA
>NZ_JBKORL010000082.1:0-3412 GCF_047314525.1 Shewanella sp. BJSY2023SW007
GAAGTGGGCTATCGGGAGATGAAGCAGCATCTTCTGGAGAGTCGCTTTACGTTACGCAGTCAATTGCCAGAGCTGGTTATCCAAGAATTGTGGGGAGTACTGTTGGCCTATAACCTCATCAGATACAAGATGGTGTTGATGGCTAAAAGCTTACCGTCGTTACATCCGAACCAATTAAGCTTTAGAGATGCGTCGAGTTATATCATTTTTAAACTGACTCAGCTGTCATCTCAAACGCCTGGGAATGTCCCGAGAGATGTCTTGGACATAGTGCGTAATGCGAGGCAGTTCAAGCTTGATGGGAAACGGGATAGAGCCTATCCACGTGCGTTAAAAATGAGTAAAAACAAGTATCCCATTAAGCCTAAGAAAAATGCCGTTCACACTAAGTGAACGGCATTACCCGCCCTCGGGCGCTTTTTCATTTTATGAGATGGCCTAGAACTTATAAGTTACACCACCGTAGATTTGACGACCTATGGTGTCATAAACCTCAGGAACAGTTCCTCCATCACTGCCATTGGATACAAATGAAGGCTCTTCATCTGTCAGGTTTTTCACCCCCAGAGAAGCTGTCAAGGCATCGGTGAAGTGATAGGTACCGACAATGTTGTGGTACAGAACAGCATCCGCCTTGGCAACCGCTGTGTAAGGTTTATTATTCTTATCGTACTTGGTATGGATATCGTCCATCTTATCTATATAACGGTTGTAATACATCAGGCTCCAGTCACCACGAGTTGCCTGGATGCTGAGGTTATTGCGAACCTTTGCATAGGCGCCAAAGTTACCGTCAATAGTACCGTCATAGGCCACACCATTCTGCTCAAATTTCAGCAGATAGGTCAGGTCATTATTGATCTTCCAGTCCAGCCCCAGGCCTTCAAAACTGTAAGCCAGGTTGAAGTCGATACCACTGGTGTTCTGGCTTCCCACGTTGGTCAGCGGGTTGGTGAACTTGGATAAGTCACCGGATGGTGTGATTTTGAAAGTTTCGCACGCAACCTGTTTACCGGCATGACAATCTTTCAGCCCTTTTTGCGCATCCAGGCGAGTAATGGCATTGGTTACCCGAAAACGCCAGTAATCCAAGGTCAGAGACATTCCATCAATAAAACCCGGTGAATAAACCAAGCCGGCAGAATAGGACTCTGACTCCTCGGGCTTCAGATTCGGATCTGAGGTATAGTTGACCAAAATTTGTGGATCTTGGGCATTCTTCCACGGGTCTTCCAAGTAGTCGTAAGATCCTGTGTTACCGCCATAGAGTTCACTGACATTTGGCGCCCGAAAACCTGTGGCAGCCACGGCGCGCAGCATAAGTTCATCGGTCGCTTCATAGGTCAGTCCTACCTTCCAGGTAGACGCCTTACCGAAAGTAGAGTAATCATCGAAACGCAGGGCAAATTCACCTGTCAGCTTGTCGCTGAAAGGTACACTAACCTCCTGATAGATTGAAATAACATTATAGTTACCGTCGGTTGGGTCTTGCTGAGCAGCTGTCCCTTTACCGGCGACAATCACAGGATCCGGGGTAAAGTATCCGCTGTCATAGCGATATTCCGTTCCGATAGCAAAACTGACAGGACCGGCAGCCAGCTCAAACAACTCACCACTCAATACACCGGCGAGCACATGTTGTTCGTTACCACCGTCGTTACGTTCGGTAAAGCCTATGTCATTGATGATCTCTTGGGTCAATGGCGCACCGCTGAGCCAGGCGTCTTGATTCTTGTAAACTGAGTTTGTCATCTTTTCAGCATTGATAGAGTTTTCAACCCAGGTATCGGCCTTATTCTTGCCATAGGTATAAGACAAATCCCAAGTCATACCTGTATTGATATCCAACGTGCCTTGCAGAGCAAGAGAAGCACGCAGAATATCGACATCCTGATTATAAATACGCGGCCCAACATCATTGGTACGACGACGATAATTGACTCGCCCTGTCTTGTCCGCCTTTATACCTGCAGCCAACATAGACTGATCCAAGGTAATACAACGGTTAGGATTCACTCTTGCCTGACCACAAACTCCTAACATGATATCGGCAGGCTGCGGCGCCATTTGCTGATCGGACTTACGCTTGGTGTACAGTATGTCACCTGACAATACCAGTTCATTGCCCAGCTCCTGGATCATGTTGGCAAACAGGCTGTAGCGCTTGCTTGGCGTTTGAAACCAACTGTCTTTGGTGAAATCATAACCAGTACTGCGCTTAACCCAGTTACCGTTGGCGTCTTTGACCATACCGGCCAGAGAACCGGTTGGGATGAAAGAACTGGCACCAGGCTTTGTCCAATCACGGTCACTCTGGATCACGCCACGACGGTCAGAGTACGCCGCGCCAAAAGTGTAGTTGCCGCCATTATCTGTGTTGAAACCATACAACAGACTCAATTCCCCGGTTTCACCGTCACCCTTGTCGGTTCCGCTGCCGTTAAAATCCAACTGTAAGCCTTCAAAGTCTTTCTTGGTGATAATGTTAACTACACCGGCAATGGCATCGGAACCGTATACCGCAGAAGCCCCGTCTTTGAGAATTTCCACCCGGGCAATCATAGCCACAGGAATAGAATTCAAATCCACGGCACTATCGGCACCGGAGCCGGAATTGACCATACGGCGGCCATTAAGCAGTACCAAGGTGCGCTTAGCGCCCATACCTCGCAAATCGACCTGAGCTACACCATCGGCACCATTATTGGTGGTTGAGCCAATAGCCGCACCAGCCATGGAGGTTTGTGCCTGCAATAATTGATCGACCGAAGTGAAACCTTCTGCCCGAATAGTGTCGGCATTGATCACGGTAGTGTTCATAAATCTGTGTCATTTGAGTAATATACACCCAAAAGGATATTCAAATGACCAAACCTACATTCGACATGGAAGCCGCCATTGAAGCTCTGCGTGCAGGTAAAGACCTGACCGGCAAAGATGGTATTCTCACCCCACTCATTAAACAGCTTACTGAAGCGGCCCTCAATGTTGAGCTCGACCAACATCTTGAAGATAAGCAGCCTGGTAATCGCAGAAATGGCAAGACCAGTAAGACACTGAAGACCGCTACCGGTAGCTTTGAGCTGCATACTCCGCGTGACCGAGATGGCACCTTCGAGCCTCAAGTTGTAAAAAAGAACCAGACATACCTGACCGATGAGATGGAGCGGAAAATCATTGCGCTATTTTCACTGGGCACAAGTTATCAGGATATTCGTGCCCATATCGCCGATATCTACGGCATTGAAGTCCCCAATGGCACCATTAGCGCCATTACTGATAAACTGCTACCTGAGCTTCAGGCTTGGCGTGAACGTGATTTAGAAGCCCTGTATCCCATCCTCTGGCTTGATGCTATTCACTATAAAATCAAAGAGAATGGCCGCTTTGTCAGCAAAGCTGTGTACACCAT
>NZ_JBKORL010000083.1:0-55563 GCF_047314525.1 Shewanella sp. BJSY2023SW007
AATGGCGGAGAAGGAGGGATTCGAACCCTCGATGGGAGATAAAGCCCATACTCCCTTAGCAGGGGAGCGCCTTCGGCCACTCGGCCACCTCTCCGTTTTCTTGGCGCACATATTACTGTTTGAAGAAAATAAGTCAAACCCTTTTTCCTAAACCTTTTCCGTTTGTCCTGTTTTTAATCACCTGACCTAAATAACGCGCAAATCCTGTGCTATCAAGGGTTTTCCGGCGCCAGAAAATAAAAAAGCCAGTTTAAAAACTGACTCTTCTATTCCTGACGGAGGTTCACTTTGTGTTGTCTCAGAAGTTACCACCTTCAGAAGGGGTTCCGGTTTTCTCAGACTGAATACGCTGATAAATCTCCTCACGGTGCACAGAAACTTCTTTGGGTGCATTCACACCTATACGTACCTGATTCCCCTTCACACCCAGCACTGTCACTGTGACCTCGTCACCAATCATCAGAGTTTCGCCAACACGACGAGTCAAAATCAGCATTCGATTGCTCCTCTAGTTTCCATATTTTCTACACACGGCGCTCATCCGTCGTAACCATTATTATAAGGTGAGCTTAGTACAAATTAATAGTATTCAATACTAAATCCGTTGTTTAATTACACCTTATTTAGTTCAAAAGCGTGATGTAGAACTCGAACTGCCCTGTATAAATCCGCTTCATCAATAACCAAAGACAGCTTTATCTCTGATGTTGCCATCAACTTAACATGAATTCCTTCATTCCCCAAGATATCAAACACCTTGGCGGTTGCCTCGGCTCTGCGATGCACGCCGGCACCTATCACAGAGACCTTGGCCAGGGATTTTTCAAACATCAATGGCCCCAACGACAGGCCAAGAGCCGCCTCATCAAGGACCTTTAGCGCCCAAGAAAGCCTGTCGGCATCCATAGTAAAACTGACGCCGTCATCCATCCCCGCCTTGGTCACCAGATCCACTTCAACACCGTTTTCAGCCAGCAGTGAAAATACTGCCGCAAAAGGGTCTGGTGAATCGTCAGAGCGGCTCAGACTCAGCATCGCCTGCCCTTTACTGCAAGCGATACCGGCCACTTGATTACGCTTGTCTTCACAGGCATCGAAACGGATCAATGTGCCACTGCCGGGCTCAAAGCTGGAAAGCACCCGCAAGGGAACCCGAAAGCGCTCGGCATAAGAGACTGAATCCGGGTGCAGCACCTTGGCGCCCAAGCGAGCCATCTCCAGCATCTCTTCGAAGCTGATGGCATCGAGCTTCTGGGCGCTCGGCTCGATATTGGGATCTGTGGTATAAACACCGGCCACATCGGTAAAAATTTGACATTCCTGCGCCTTAAGCGCCGCAGCCAAAGCCACCGCCGTGGTATCCGAGCCACCACGGCCAAGAGTGGTCACCTCCCCGAATTGATCCCGCCCCTGGAAGCCAGCCACTATCGGGATAATTCCCTGGGCCAGCAACTCCTGCAGGTACTGAACATCCACTCGTTCGATACTGGCACGGCCAAACTGACTATTGGTATGGATTTGCACCTGAGCGGCGTTGAGCGACTTGGCTTTGACGCCACGTTTTGCCAGTGCCATCGCCATCAGGGCAATACTCACCTGCTCGCCGGTGGAGACCAGCATATCCATCTCCCGCGCCGAGGCTTCAGGGTCAATCTGCCCCGCCAGCGCAAACAGGCGGTTGGTTTCACCGGCCATGGCGGAGAGCACCAACACCTGATGCTCGCCGCTCAGTTGCGCCTTGGCAACCTGCTCGGCAATCACCTCGATGCGCTCAATCGAGCCCACCGAGGTGCCACCGAACTTTTTGACATACAGTCGCTCGTTACTGCCTGAACGTACTTCTTGTGTCACATAGACCTCGTTGGTGGCGAAATTATGCCAGACGTTCAGTCAGCCAGGGCGTTACCGATGCCAATGCCTGAGGCAAGTTGGCAACTTCACTACCACCGGCTTGGGCCATATCGGGACGGCCACCGCCCTTGCCACCAACCTGCGCGGCCACCATGGCCACCAATTCACCGGCCTTCACCTTGGCGGTCAAGTCCTTAGTCACCCCGGCGATAAGGTTTACTTTGTCGCAATGAGCCAGACCCAGCACCACTACGCCAGATTGTAGCTTCTGCTTGAGCTCATCTTGCAGACCACGCAGAGAACCAGGGTCAATACCTTCGACCTGTTTCACCAACACCTTGACTCCGGCGATTTCCTGAGCATCGGAAACCATATCGGCACTGGCAGCAGCGGCCAGTTTATCTTTGAGCTGAGCAATCTCTTTTTCCAATTGGCGGCTACGCTCCAACTGCGCCTTAAGTTTGGCGACCACTGAGTGACTGTCGGCCTTCAGTAAGTTAGCGGCATCACTCAACTCTTGCTGTTGCTCGGCCACAAAGGCCATGGCTGCAGCACCTGTGACCGCTTCAATACGGCGAATGCCGGCGGCAATACCGCCTTCTGATGTGATCTTGAACAGGCCTATGTCACCGGTGCGGCCCACATGGGTACCACCACAAAGCTCAATAGAAAAGTCTCCCATGGTCACAACCCGAACCTGGGCGTCGTATTTCTCACCGAACAGGGCCATGGCGCCCTTGGCTTTGGCCTGCTCTATGTCCATCTCGGCCGTTTTCAGTTCGTGGTTACGACGGATCTGGGTATTGACCATCTCCTCAACCGCCTTGAGCTCTTCAGGCTTAACCGCTTCAAAGTGAGAGAAGTCGAAACGCAAACGTTCAGGCTCCACCAAAGAACCTTTCTGGGTCACATGCTCACCCAATACTTGACGTAGTGCGGCATGCAGCAGGTGAGTCACTGAGTGGTTCAGTTGGGTGCGATGGCGTAGTTTCTTATCAACTTGCGCAAGCAACTCCTGACCCAGAGTCAGTTTGCCTTGGCTCAGTTGGCCGATATGACCTGTGGCCTGAGCATACTTTTGGGTGTCACTCACCTCAAACAGCAAACCTTCGGCTGTCAATTGGCCCTTATCGCCTACCTGGCCGCCTGACTCGCCATAAAATGGAGTCTTGTCCAGCACAATAACCGCTTGCTGACCGGCATCCAGCGTATCGACCGCCAGACCATCGACATAGATGCCAATAACCTTGCCCTTACCGCTGAGTTCACTGTAACCACAGAACTCACTGTCGGCATCAATTTTCAGCCCGGCGTTGTAATCGGCACCAAACTGACCGGCGGCCTGAGCCCGGCTACGCTGCTCGGCCATCGCCGCATCAAAACCATCTTCATCGACCTTGATATTACGTTCGCGGCAAACATCGGCGGTCAAATCCATAGGGAAACCATAGGTATCGTAGAGCTTAAATACGGTTTCACCATCCAGAGTGTCGCCCTTGAGCTCAGACAGAGCCGCATCCAAAATACCCAGACCACGCTCAAGTGTACGGGCAAACTGTTCTTCTTCGGCTTTCAGCGCCTTTTCCACTATGTTTTGGGTCGCCTTCAGGCCCTTGGCCGCATCACCCATCACATCAATTAAGGCGGGCACCAACTTGTAGAAAAAGGTATCTGTGGCGCCCAGCTTGTTACCATGACGCACGGCGCGGCGGATGATACGCCGCAGCACATAGCCCCGACCTTCATTGGATGGCATTACGCCATCAGCAATCAGGAAGGCGCAAGAGCGGATGTGATCGGCAATAACCCGAAGGGATTTATTTTCCAGATCTGTCACGCCGATGATCTCGGCCGTCTTGGCAATCAGAGTGCGGAACACGTCAATTTCATAGTTGGAATGCACGCCTTGCAGAATGGCGGCAATACGCTCTATCCCCATACCTGTATCAACAGATGGCTTAGGCAGAGGTTCCATCACGCCATCGGCCTGACGGTTGTACTGCATGAAGACTATGTTCCAGATCTCAATAAATCTGTCGCCATCCTCTTCCGGCGTACCTGGGCGACCGCCTGGGATATGATCACCATGGTCATAGAAAATTTCAGTACAAGGACCACAAGGGCCTGTATCCCCCATCTGCCAGAAGTTGTCTGAAGCATAAGGTGCACCTTTGTTGTCGCCGATACGGATAATGTCCTCGGCGGGAACACCTATCTGCTTGTTCCAGATATCAAAGGCTTCATCGTCGGATTGATAAACGGTAACGCACAGGCGCTCCTTGGGCAGCTTGAGCTCTTCAGTCAAGAAGGTCCACGCGAAGCGAATGGCATCTTCTTTGAAGTAATCACCAAAGCTGAAGTTACCCAGCATCTCAAAGAAGGTGTGGTGACGGGCCGTATAACCCACGTTATCCAGGTCGTTATGTTTACCACCGGCGCGAACACAACGCTGCGAAGTGGTAGCGCGACTGTAGCTACGCTTGTCCATACCGAGGAATACGTCTTTAAACTGGTTCATCCCGGCGTTGGTAAATAGCAAAGTGGGGTCATTGCCTGGCACCAGAGAACTGCTGTCGACTACCTGATGGCCATTCTTGCGGAAAAACTCCAGGAAAGCACTTCTAAGTGCTGCTGTGGTTTGGTACATAAATCGTCCTGAGTTACTTAAGCCTGAATAATGTATAAAAAGTGGTCTAAAGGCGTGCTTGGCCCGGCCACTCGAGCGCTCTTTTGCCAAGCATTATAAGCATGCAGCGCCAGAATACCAATTAGATTGCGCAGGGTATGATGCCTGATACAGCCGAGGTACAGAGAGCATTAGCGGCATAAGCCGAAACCGGATTACCTGGGCAGGCAAATGCTATTTGCCATAGATGTTGAATTACTCAGCGGATATAAAAACCTGCGCCGGTAAACCAAGATATAGCGGCTTTAGCGGGATATATAACCATAGGCGACAAGCACAAGAACTAACAACTTAATAAGAGTGAAGCTTGGGCTTGTAAAATGAAGTCAGTCACAAAGATTAGGCAGTATTAAACTTGGTTATGAAAGGAGCTTTAGTGATAGAGAAAAATCAGTCATAAGGGTCATATTCAAGGGCGTATGCCACTTGATCATAACTAAAGCCCTGCCCCATCAAGTGACGAATTCGGCGAGCTTTTTCTTTCATATCATCTGCGGGACTATCGCCGAATTTCTTCAGCGCGCGCGTGCGGGCCAAGGCAAACCAGTCACAATCACTGGCATCCAAGACTTGTTCGATACATTGTTTATTTAAGCCCTTTTGCATCAGTGCCTGACGTACTTTTCCCGGTCCGTGGGCCTTGGCAATATGGCTGCGCAGCAAGGCTGCAGCGAAACGCTGATCATCGATAAAACCTTTGGCTTCCAGACTATCCAAAGTCTGTTCAACTTCGCTCGACTCAAAGCCCTTGCCCAGTAAGCGGCTCTTGAGTTGCTCGCGGCCATAGTCGCGGCGCGCCAACAGCGCGACCGCAACATCCATTACCGACTGGCTCAGAAGACTTCTCCGGTTTCCAAGTCGATATTGCCTTCACCTGTCTCGGCGCTGGCAGGAGCCGCTTCTGCTTTACTGAGCAGTTTGGCACGCAGTGCCGCTTCGATTTCGGCTGCCACTTCAGGGTGTTCCTTGAGGTACTTACCTGCATTAGCGCGGCCTTGACCTATCTTGTCACCCTTGTAGCTGTACCAGGCACCGGATTTTTCCACCAGTTTGTGGGCTACGCCTAAATCAACCAGCTCACCGGTACGGTTGATACCCTGACCATAGAGAATTTGGAAATCGGCTTGTTTGAAGGGGGCGGCAATCTTATTCTTAACCACTTTAACCCGGGTTTCGTTACCAACAACCTCATCACCCTCTTTGATAGCGCCTGTACGGCGGATATCGAGACGAACTGAGGCGTAGAACTTAAGGGCGTTACCACCAGTGGTGGTTTCAGGGTTACCGAACATGACCCCAATCTTCATCCGGATCTGGTTGATGAAGATAAGCAAAGTGTTGGACTGCTTGAGGTTACCGGCAAGCTTACGCATTGCCTGGCTCATCATACGAGCCGCCAGACCCATGTGGGAATCACCGATTTCACCTTCGATTTCAGCCTTGGGCGTCAGCGCCGCCACTGAGTCAACAATGATGACATCGACGGCGCCACTGCGAGTCAGCGCATCACAGATCTCCAGCGCCTGTTCACCCGTATCTGGCTGAGAACACAGGAGATTATCGATATCCACACCCAGTTTCTTGGCATAGATAGGATCCAGCGCGTGTTCGGCATCGATAAAGGCACAGACTTTGCCTTCACGCTGCGCCGCGGCAATCACTTCCAGTGTCAGAGTTGTTTTACCAGAAGATTCAGGACCATAGATCTCAACGATACGACCCATTGGCAGACCACCGGCCCCCAAAGCCACATCCAGAGAAAGCGAACCGGTAGAGATGGTTTCGACATCCATGGTTCTGTCTTCACCCAGTTTCATGATAGAACCTTTACCGAACTGCTTCTCTATCTGTCCCAGAACTGCGTTCAACGCCTTCTCTTTGTTTGGATCTATTTTCATTCCTGTTCCCTCTTAATTGCGACGCAATGCTTCGCCTGAAATCTATGTTGCCGCCCCTTTATCCAGAGCTTTGGGCTAAATACCAATCTGCCACCTAGTATACTGTACAATCATACAGTATCAAGTGCTGGCGATAATTTATTTAAAGGCCGCTTGCTGATCAATCACTTGTAACCGAAGGCGTAAAATTTCCCCGCCCACGACTGGCTCAGTGATGAATAACTGATACTATTGGCGCCATTGAAAAAGGGCAACCGCTCTTGGAAACACAGTCAAGGAAATATCTGAAAGCTCCCATGAATGCAGTGATTACGCCTATGGATAACCCGGATTTGGAAAAACACACCCCTATGATGCGCCAGTATCTATCGATGAAGGCGCAGCATGCCGAAATGCTGCTGTTTTATCGCATGGGGGACTTTTACGAGCTGTTTTACGATGATGCCAAAAAGGCCTCCGAGCTCTTGGGTATTTCACTGACGGCCAGGGGCAAGAGTGGCGGCGATCCTATTCCTATGGCGGGTATTCCCTATCATGCGGTGGAAGGTTATCTCGCCAAGCTGGTGCAGCTCGGTGAGTCGGTTGCCATCTGTGAGCAGATTGGTGACCCGGCCACGTCCAAAGGGCCGGTCGAGCGCAAAGTGGTGCGCATAGTGACTCCCGGAACCCTCACCGATGAAGCGCTGCTGCAAGAACGTCAGGATAACTTGCTGGCCGCCGTCTACGAAGGCAAGAACGGTTTTGGCTACGCCACCTTGGATGTTGCCTCCGGCCGTTTTGTGATTGCCGAGCTGGCCACCCTTGAATCATTGGAGGCAGAGCTGCAACGCACCAAACCGGCCGAGCTGCTCTACAGCGAAGACTTTTCCCAACAAAGCCTGATTGCCGGCATCAAGGGCAAACGCCGTCGTCCCGAGTGGGAGTTTGACTTGGATACCAGCATGCGATTGTTGCTGGATCAATTCGGCACCAAAGATCTGCGTGGTTTTGGCATAACAGACGCCAGGCTGTCACTGCAGGCCGCCGGCTGCCTGATGCAGTATGTCAAAGATACCCAGCGCACCGCCCTGCCCCATATCAATGCCATTACCCGCTTTAATCAGAGCGACAGCATAGTGTTGGATGCCGCCACCCGGCGGAATCTGGAACTGACAGTGAATCTTGCCGGTGGCCGGGACAATACTCTGGCTTCTGTGCTGGACGCAACCGCTACCCCCATGGGCAGCAGGATGTTACAGCGCTGGATCCATCAGCCACTCAGGGATCATCAACAGATAGGCCTGCGGCAAACCGCGGTGGCAGAGTTGATTGCCAGCGGCCTGTTCGAACCGTTACATGACGACCTCAAGGCGCTTGGTGATGTGGAGCGGATCATGGCGCGCCTGGCCCTGAGAAGCGCCCGCCCTAGAGACTTTGCCCGTCTGCGACAAGCGCTGGCGCTGTTGCCGCAACTACAGCAACTATTGGCAAACACCCAAAGCCCCGAGCTTGGCCGTTTGAAACGCCAGCTCAGTGAATTCCCTGAAGAGCTCGCGCTGCTGGAGCGGGCGATTGTCGACAACCCGCCGGTACTCATTCGTGATGGCGGCGTGATCCGCGATGGTTATCATGCCGAACTGGATGAATGGCGCCGCCTCAGTGAAGGCGCCAGTGACTATCTGCAACAGTTGGAAGTCAGGGAAAAAGAACAAACGGGAATAGCCACCCTGAAAGTCGGTTTCAACCGGGTACACGGCTACTATATTGAAGTTTCCCGTGGACAATCGGCACTGGTGCCCCTGAGCTATCAAAGACGCCAGACATTGAAAAACACCGAGCGCTATATCATCCCCGAGCTGAAAGAGTATGAAGAGAAAGTGCTTTCCAGTCAGGGCAAGGCGCTGGCACTGGAAAAACAGCTTTGGGACGAACTGTTCGATCTCTTGCTACCCAAGCTCAGCGAACTGCAGGCCTTTGCCATGGCGGCGGCCGAGTTAGATGTACTGAGCAACTTTGCCGAGCGGGCCGACAGCCTCAACTACCACCAACCTGAGTTGAGCGATAAGCCGGGCATACATATTGAAGCCGGGCGTCACCCCGTGGTTGAGCGGGTCAGCCAGGCTCCCTTTATCGCCAACCCGGTAACCCTTAGCCCTGAGCGTAAAATGTTGGTGGTCACAGGCCCCAATATGGGCGGTAAGTCCACTTACATGCGTCAGGTGGCACTGATCACCCTGATGGCGCATATCGGCAGCTTTGTGCCGGCAGACAAGGCGATTCTGGGGCCTGTTGACAGGATCTTCACCCGTATCGGCGCCTCGGACGATCTGGCCTCGGGCCGCTCCACCTTTATGGTGGAAATGACAGAAACGGCCAATATTCTCCACAATGCGACCGCAGAGAGTCTGGTATTGATGGATGAGATTGGCCGTGGCACCTCCACCTATGACGGCTTGTCACTTGCCTGGTCGGCGGCAGAGTATTTGGCCCAGCGACTCGGCGCCATGACACTGTTTGCCACCCATTATTTCGAGCTGACTCAGTTGGCAGAATTGATGCCCCAGGTTGCCAATGTGCATCTAGATGCCATGGAGCATGGCGACAGCATAGTCTTTATGCACGCAGTGCAAGAAGGAGCCGCCAGCAAGAGCTATGGTTTGCAGGTTGCTTCACTGGCTGGTGTTCCGGCCTCGGTGATCAAGGCCGCCAAATTGAAACTGCAACAACTTGAAAGTCGCGATCACGGTCAGGCCCCCCATGTTCAGGCACAGGCCATACTGCAACTGGAAACACCGCCATCTGAGCTTGAACTTCTGCTTGGCAGACTGAATCCGGATGAACTCAGCCCAAGAGAGGCGCTGGACTTAATCTATAAACTCAAGGCGTTGGCAAACTAAACCTTTGAATTTCAGTTTTCAGCTCAACTTGAAACAACGATTTCACCGAGCAAATGTGCCTGTTGCGCGGTTGATATGAAGGCTGCTTCGTGAAATAGAAAATCCGATGACATTGGTCATCGGATTTTCAGCTTTTTCATAAGATCCTGGTTTAAATGCTCAGCACTTAGCCCAGGTTCTCCTTCAATGCATCAGGGCCTGACTTAGAACTTGTGCTCCAGACCAACACCTATGTACTTGTCATCATCATCCACATTTTCCATGGAGCGATTGGTGTAGAAGGCAAACAGCTTGGTCGGCTTACCCAGCTTGTAGTCAGCACCGATAGACCAGGAATCACCCTTATCTTCCATATCCTGCCACTGACCTTTCAGAGTCACCGCATCAATCTTGTACGCCGCGCTCAGCAGGTAACCGTTCTTGCTGTCACCATCGACGGACTTCTCTTCCTGCTGGAACATACCACCCAGAACGAAGTTGGCCAACTTGGCCTGCACTGTAGCACGCAGGACATCATAGCCTTTAACTTCTGAGTCATAGGCAACAGAGGCGAATACTGCGCTCTTTTTCAGATCCTTGTCACCGTACATGGCAGCAATAGAGAACCCATCTTCACCACCCTGTGACTTGGCAGCTTCCGCAGCATAAGTGGCACCAACTTTGAAACCACCAAATGAAGGTGACAGGTAAGTTACAGTTTGTTCAATACGGTTTTCCCCTTTGAACAGACTCTTGAGGTCACCAGACAGGTCGTTGAACTGGTCAACTTTACCTTGAGCGACTTTCAACATGGTGTCATTGCGACCCACAGAGACAGCACCGAAGTTACCCTTCAAACCAACAAACTGGTTACGAGCCAAAAAGTTATCTTTGGCATCATTACCTGTATCTACCTCATATTCCACTGTGTAGAATGCAGCCAGATCGTTACCCAGATCGAATTCGCCTTTCACGCCAAAACGAGAGGCATTGCTTTGAACCGCGGTTTCAGAATCGTCAGCAGCAGCTTCGTCATTTGACTGAACAGTAACATTCAACTTGCCGTAAACGGTCAGCGGCTCGGCAGCGTGGGCAGAGGCCAGAGAGACTGAAGCTATGGCTGAAGCGAGTAGTGTTTTGCAAAATGCATTCATCATTAATTCCTTTCGACGTTCTCTTCGTCTTGGTTATTGGTTTGGAACGAGCGAAAGTGTGCAACGAGTCTGTTGCAGTTTTATTTCATCTTTTAACCTGCCGGATTCATTATGCCTTTAGAGTCTCCTTAAAAAAGGCCAAAGCCCTTAACCACGGGGGCTAGCGACAAGCAATACGCCATATGACATTTTGGTTAAATCTTTCCCGGGTTGAAAAATCTGTGCTAACGGGGCGGGTTTACCTTGAGGATTTCATGCCTTACACTGCGGCTTTATTTTTCAAAGAGCGCCTGTCATGTGGTTTAAAAATCTCACCGTATATCGTTTCAACAAACCATTTTCTACCGATATAGAGGCACTGGAGACTGCCCTTGAGGGTTTCACCTTTTCTCCCTGCTCCAGTCAGGACATCAGCAAGTTCGGTTTTTCCAAGGCTTTGGGCAAACTGGGGCACACCCTGGTTCACAGCGCCAACAACCGTCACCTAATCTGTGCCACCAAAGAGGAGAAGCTGCTGCCTTCTCAGGTCATCAAGGAAGCGCTGGAAGAAAAGGTGTCGCTGCTGGAAGAGGAAGAAAACCGCAAGCTGACCAAGAAAGAGAAAGATGCGCTCAAGGATGAAATCACCACCACTCTGTTGCCAAGAGCCTTCTCCCGTCGCAGCCAAATCAAGGCTCTGTTGCTGCTGGATGAGCAACTGATCCTGGTAGACAGCTCCAGCGCCGCCAAGGCCGAAGAACTGCTGGCCTTGCTGCGTAAAGCGCTCGGCAGCCTGCCTGTGGTGCCAATGAGCACCAAGACACCGATTGAAGTGCAAATGACCGAATGGCTCAAGCAAGGTAACGCCCCAGCCCCCTTCACCATTCAGGATGAAGCCGAGCTCAAGTCTGCCGCCGATGATGGTGCAACCGTGCGCTTCAAGCAGCAGGATCTGAGCGAAGAAGAAGTACTGGCTCACCTGGAAACCGGCAAGCAGGTGCATAAACTGGCACTGCACTTCGGTCAGTCTATCGCCTTTGTGCTGCAATCCGATGCCGGACTGCGTCGCCTCAAGTTCTCGGAAGAGTTCCGCGCCGCCACCGATGATGTTGCCGGTGAGGATCCGCTGGCCAAACTGGACGCCGACTTTGAGCTGATGAGCAGCGAACTGGTCGCACTGATGCTGGCACTGGTCGACGCCCTGGGCGGCGTTGAAGACAGCCTGTAATCGCTATATCCAAGTAAAAAGGCGCCTGATGGCGTAATGCCGTTCACTTAGTGTGAACGGCATTAGAATCTGCCTCGGCTTCTGTCTGCAAGCTCCCGGGCAGAAGTCCCCTGTGCTGAGATAAAATAACCGCCATAAAAAACGCCGGCGCAAGTGAAGATGCGCCGGCGTTTTCTGGATAATCAGACTCAGGACTTATAGTTACCCTGAGCGTCAAACGGCCAGTCTATGCCAAGCCAGGCCTTGAAGAAGGCTTTCTGGGCGCGGCTGACACTTTCCTTAGGCTTAATTTGCAGCTTGCCGGATTGCTCTGAGGCCAGAGTCACGCGCCGCTCTATGAGCTTATCGTCGTGGAACAGGGTCACTCTCAACTCATCACCCGCCTTAAAGTCAGCCAAACGTTTGCCATAACCTTCGGCGCTGACTTTCAAACCATTGATAGCCAGCAACTGATCGCCGGCGACTATGCCCGCCTGCCAAGCCGGGCCACCACGCTCAACACTTTGCAACACCAAAGAGCCGGAAGTGAGCGTCATACCGGCAAAGGCTTGCTCCTTACTGTCTTTGCCGTAGGCGGTCTTAAGCCCTGCCTGGCTCAGCAGTTTGTCAAAGTCCAGCACCAAGGGGGCATTGACATGGCTTTGCCACCAAGACTCATAGTCCTTGCCGGATAAGTTTTTCAAAATACGTTTCACATCCGTGACATTGTATCCCTTGGGGACCTTGTGTTCACGATAAAGACTCCGGTGCACATCCCGGTAAGACACCTCTTGGGCTGTGTCCTGCAGCAGTGAAAAATCCAGCGCCAGCGAAGTCAGATAACCTTCAGAGTAGATATTCACACTGTGGTTAATGGCGTAATCACCGCCGGTACTGACCCATTGACCGGCGCTGGCTTCGGCCACCGACTGAATTTCCCGCCCCGGCTTATGCTGATTGGCATTGACCCGTTTGGCCAGGTCCTCCATAAACTCTTTCGGCGTCATGATCCCGGCACGCAGCAACAACTGGTTTTGAAAATAGCTGGTAGAGCCTTCCGCCATCCATAAAAGCTCAGTCATATTCTCCTGCTGATAGTCATAAGGCACCAGTCCCTCCGGGCGATAGGCCTTGACGTTCCAGGTATGAATAAACTCATGGGAAGCCGTGCTGATAAAACGCAGATAATCCTGACGCTCACGGAAGTTGAATCTGGGCAGTTGGATAATGGTTGAGTTCAAATGCTCGGTGGCGCCTCGGGCCCCCGAGGTGGCGTGCACCATATAAACATAACGCTCAAAGGGATAGTCATCCCAAATGGCCACCGCCGTAGCGGACAACTTACCGAGGTCTTCCTCTATCTGCTCCAGATCGTAGTTGCCCTCGCCCCAAACCACCAACTCATACTGCTTGCCGTCGGCCTTGAAGGCGCGATGCTGGCTGAGCCCGGTTTCAATCGGCGAGTCGACCAACACATCATAGTTGGCGGCCACAAACGAATGGGGCTTATCACCCGCGGCCATCCCCGAGTAACTGCGCCAATCACTCGGCACATCCAGTGTTACCTTGACTGGCTCCTGACGAAACTCAGGGCTGTACATGAAGACGCCGCTGGCATCCAGAAACGCATGACTGGCATCAATATGCCTGACCCTTTGCCCCAACTCGTTGGCGTAGAGCTGATAGCTGACGGTGACCGCTGTCGGCTTGGATAAAGCCACAGTCCATTCACCGCTGGCGCTGCGCTTCCAAGGCAGGCTATTGCCCTGCTCGTCCGTGGCATGAAAACGTCGAACCCCATCCGCCAGCGGTAATACCTGATACTTGCCGGTACGCCAAAGCGGCAGATTAACCTTGAGCTGTTGCCCGGAATGTTGCGGGAAAGTAACATTAACCTGAGCCAAATGATGTTCGGGACTTTTCAGATTTATCTGATAATCAATGTCAGCCAAAGCTGAAGATGTCCAGCCCAGTGTTGTCAGTAGGGAAGAGTAAGATATGATTGACAAAACAGCGGATTTCACTCGTAATTCCTTCTTATGTCATTGTTGTTATAAAATCGGCCGAGTATAACAATTCGGGGAGTTCACCTCACCCGCTGCTAATAAAAGCTAACAATTAAGTCCCCAAAGAAAGGGACAAAGGCAAATATATGTACTTTTTCAGGGTTATCTTCATCGCATCCATGCTGCTTATAGGCACGACGCAGGCCGATGAACTGGATGATATAGAGATAAATTTCAGAGAGCAGCCCAGGCAACTCCATAGCACTGTGGTCAGTTCAACGCCAAAATCACTGCGATATCTTTCTCTTAAAGAGTTTCAGGCCAGCGCATCTGAATTGGGCTACACATCGGGACAATTGATAAACCAGCTTATCCTGTTGGCACGGCTGGATCTGGATGCTCAAGTGCTGGTTCCCGGCCGGCTGGAACAGGCACTGGAAATCATTGAACTATTAAAGATAATTGCCCGCAGCGACTATGAAAAAGCTGCTCTCTATAACTTGGAAGGTCGTTATCTTGGTCGGGTTGATCAACAATATCAACAAACTGTTGCCCTCAACCAACAAGCACTCGAACAATTGGGCGAAGCAGAAGATAAACGCAGTCAACTGCTCAGGTATGTCATCTATGAAGATCTGGGTACAGTCAACCTGATAGCCAAACAACCTATTCCCTCTCTGAACGCCTACAACCTGCTCAGAGATACCGCCTACCAACTACGAAATGATTACCTGATAGCCAATGCCGAGGCGGCGTTGGGCAAATACTATAATGTGAACGATCAGCAGACCAAATCGCTGCAGCACTACACCGAGGCCTTCCGCTTGGCCAGCCGTTATAACCACCCCAATCAAAAGGCACTGCTGCAGTTGAATCTGGCCAAGCTCTATCGGGATATGGAGCAGTGGGACGAAGCGCTGGAGTTTGCCCACGGAGCAGCCGATGCTTACAAATCCATGGGTTCAGGCTCGTTTCTCTCCCATACCATGACAGTTATTGCCATGGTATATGCCAACACAGGCGAGTGGAATAAAGCAATAGACTACTACCTCAATGCCCAGCAGCTTGATGCCGAGCTGAAAAACTTTATCGCCCAAGGGTTAAACTTCCACAACCTTGGGGAAGCTTACTTCAATTTGAACGACCATCAGGTCGCCCTCGATTACCTGTTTCAGGCCAACGCAATATTCAAAGACAGGAAGAGCAATCATTACCTGGTTTATAATGAGATGTTGATAGCTGAGGTGAGCCAGGCCATGGAGGATTGGCCTTTAACCATGCAACACGCCACAGAAGCACTGCGACTGGCCAAGTTATTGGAATTGCCACAAGAGCAGATCGAAGCCCTTGGTTATCAAACTCATGCTTACAAGGCCCAGGGACAATATCAACAGGCGCTGCTCTCTCAGGAGCAGAGCACCCAACTACAACAAGAGCTGCTGGAACAAGAACGCAATACCAACTCGAATGTCAGCTCCTCTGCTGTCACAGAACAAAAGTTGAAGTTGGAAGTGAGTCAACTCAGGCAGGAAAAGCTGCAACAACAAGATTCACTGCATACCCGTAATATTTTACTGGCGATAACCCTGGGGCTCAGCTTGCTGTTACTGGCACTGGCGACGCAGCAATATAAATTGCGTAAACGTATGGCAAAAATCAATCTGGCCCAGAAAACGAAAATGCAGCAGGAACCCATAACTAGCCTGCCGGGCTATCGCGCCCTACTTGGCAGTGTTTCAAGCAAAACCAAGGGGCTGGCGCTACTGTCTTTGGAGGATGAGCTCAACAGCGACCTCACCTTGGGCAACAGCCTGGCGGCGCCAAGACTCGCGCAACTGGCTGAAGATATTGCCGCTATCACAGGTGCCAAGGTATTTCTGCTCAGACCCGGCCTATTTGCCCTGACTCTTACCGAAGAAACCAGACCGGCACAGCTTTACCGTCAACTTAGCGACTGGCAATTCCAGGGGCTGGCCCCCAAATTGGCCCTGGGGTATATTCCGCTGCCATTATTGGCTAACCCGGATGTTAAATTGTCACCTGAAACCCTGGTTGAAACTGCACAGCTAGCCCTTGCCGGTGCCATCAGTTTGCAGAATAACCAAGGTAGCTATGTCGGTTTCAGTACTCTGGACTTCACGCCAGCCGCCATCTTCTCAGCTCCGCTCTATCTGCAACTGCAAAAGAGCATTATCCGTGGCCTGATAAGAGTAGAAACCAATGGTGAGAAAGATAAGATCCACTGGCCGGAGGTACTCCAACCGTCCAGAAGCGAACATGTGTCAATAATTTGATCTAAACGACAAAACTTTGTCTCAACAACTAGATGGCAGATTTGCACTCCGGCCGGATTGCGATACCATTTAGAAGTGTCTGGAACCGGCGTCATAAGAAATCAAGCCTCTCATGACCCGACGATTGATTCGATCGCGCATCGAAGGAAAATAACAGGAATGAAGGACTCAAACGCAACGGTGTCGCAACTGGGTGTACTGAAACAGAAATTGCACTCTACCAAAGCCGCGTTGGATGAAATGAATGAAGACAGAAATGCCAAACTGCAGGCGTTACTGCAATTTATTGGTCATCTCAGTCTGGCCTGTAAGGGACAAAGTCTGGAGCTTGACAACAAACTGGCCAAGCTTAGGCATAACCTGGGAACCTATGAACGTATTGATGATGTCCTGCCGGATCTGGTCGATGTCGAACGTCTACTCAAGGGACAGTACCATCATGTGATGGGCCAACTCGAAGAGGGCCGCTCCAGCCTGAGCAAATTCAGCCGCCAATTGCAACGAGTCGACTCCATGCCCGAACGCCTCAAGAAAGAGGTCAGCTATTTCAAGCAGGAGCTGGGCAAACCTTTTCATACCGTCTGGGACTATATTCCCAAGGTCGAGCAACTGGTGGGCTTTTATGAACAGCTGCTCGAAAGCCAATTTAAATCTGAATCTCCCATTGCTATCTTGCCTAAACACAGGCAGCTTGGCCATGAACTGGCGCAGATGATATCCAATATAGAGTTTCGCAAAGATCAGCGTGATCAGGTATTGGTGATCAAAGAGCTGTTGGCCTCGACCGAGATAGATGTCGAGGCTCTGCTGGAAGCCTATCAAACCATACTCTCGCTGCTGCTGGACAACATTGCCCGCGAAAAAACCGCCTCGCAGGAGTTTCTGTTTGCCCTCAACGATGCCCTGAGTGCCGTACGGGAAGTGGTCAGCGATTCATACAATCAGTCCCAGCGCAGCCATCAGCTCAAGAGCCAATTGAATCGCGAGCTCAACGCCCAGGTAGACAATGTTGGTGCGTCACTGGTGGATATTGACGACATCACCGAACTAAAACAGCAGATCAGCGAACAACTGGCCACCATTCGTGCCAGCCTTGCCCGTAAAGAAGCGCTGGAGCAGAGAGAGCAAGCCTTGCTGCGTAAGTCGATAGAGACTATGCGCAAAGAACTGAATGATCTCTCAAGCGAAGCCACCACCTATAAAGAAAGGCTGTTTGAACAGCAAAAGCTCAATATGCTCGATACCCTCACCCAGCTGCCCAACCGCGCGGCCATGGAGGAGCGGATGGAGCAGGAATACCGCCACTTCCAGCGCAATAAACAACCCCTGTGGCTGGCGGTAGCCGACATAGATCACTTCAAATCCATCAACGACAGCTTTGGTCATACCACAGGTGACAAGACACTGCAGGTTATCGCCATGGCATTGAAGAACTCCCTGCGTGACACAGAATTTGTCGCCCGCTACGGCGGGGAAGAGTTTGTTCTCATCATTCCGGATGTTTCCCCCAAGGATATAGAACAACTATTGAACAGGGTGCGCGAAAAAATTAAAAATATTCCTTTTAAATTTAAAAATCAGCGTATTACAGTTACAGTATCCATAGGGGCCGCGCAGATATTGGATGGCGAACACATCCAGGAAACCTTCGAACGTGCCGATGCGGCCCTCTACAAAGCCAAACATGAAAGCCGTGACAGAGTCATTATAGATTGACAGCAATGACTCCGGTTTCAGCTCAAGGAGTCGTCATGATAGTCAGGATCAGTCCCCGCGGCAGTATGGACCAACTGTCGCAACTGGAGGCAGACCGCCTCAAACAAAGTGCCAAGAGTGACCTTTACCAACTCTACCGCAACTGCTCTTTAGCCGTTTTGGCCTCGGGGCAGCAGACTGATAATGCCAAAGAACTGTTTGAACAATTCCAGGACTTTGAAATCAATGTGCTGCGCCGGGAGCGTGGTATCAAATTGGAGCTGGTCAACCCGCCGGCCAGTGCCTTTGTCGATGAGCAGATCATAGTCGGCATTCAGGAGCACCTGTTTGCCGTGCTCAGGGACATCATCTATGTCAGCAACAAATACGATGGTCTAAAACACATCAACCTCACCAATGCCAGCCACATCACCAACGTGGTGTTCGACATTCTGAGAAACGCCAGAGCCATTACCCCGATGCAGGATCCCAATGTAGTGGTCTGCTGGGGCGGCCACTCGATAAACGATACCGAATACAAATACACCAAAGAGGTGGGCTACCAGTTGGGGCTGAGAATGCTGGATATCTGTACCGGCTGCGGCCCGGGTGCCATGAAGGGACCAATGAAGGGCGCCGCAATCGGCCACGCCAAGCAGCGTATTCATAACGCCCGTTACATAGGCCTGACCGAGCCGAGCATTATCGCCGCCGAGCCGCCCAACCAGATAGTCAATGAACTGGTGATTCTGCCGGATATTGAAAAACGCCTGGAGGCCTTTGTGCGCCTGGGGCACGGCATAGTTATCTTCCCAGGCGGCGCCGGCACCGCCGAAGAGCTGCTCTACCTACTTGGTATTTTGCTCAACCGCGAAAATGCCGATATTCCTTTCCCGCTGGTGCTATCCGGCCCCAGAGAAAGCGAAGCCTACTTCCGCGAAATCGATGCCTTTATCGGCGCGACGCTGGGCGAGCAGGCGCAGCAGAAATACCAAATTATCATAGACGACGCGCCCCAGGTGGCGCGTATCATGCGTGCCGGGATGGAAGAGGTTAAACGTCACCGCAAGCAAACCGGTGATGCCTACCAATACCAATGGAGCCTCAAAATAGAGCCGGAATTCCAGTTGCCCTTTGTACCCACCCATGAAGTGATGGAAAACCTCAACCTGCACTTCCAGAGCAACAAGGCTGAGCTGGCGGCCAACTTACGCAAGGCGTTTTCCGGCATAGTCGCGGGCAACGTCAAGGCGGAAACCATGAAAAACATCGAGCGTCATGGTCCATTCAAGCTCAAGGGCGATCCCGAGCTGATGGCCTTGATGGATAAACTATTGGGCGCCTTTGTCAGCCAACAAAGAATGAAGTTACCTGGCACCGCCTATGTGCCCTGCTATCAAATAATGAAATGAACCGACTGCTGATTATTGATGGTATGAATCTGGTGCGCCGCCTGCATGCGGCGCAGCCGGATGAAGCCGACATGCAAGGGCTGACCGAGCGCAGCCGCAATGCCTGCCAGAAGCTTATTCGCCAGCACAGCCCTACCCATGTGGCCATTGTCTGGGACGGCGATGAAGAGTCCTGGCGAAAACGCCTGTATCCGGATTACAAAAAAGGCCGCAAACCTATGCCCCAGGCCTTGGCCGATGGCCTACCGGCGCTGAAACAAGCTCTGACCGAAGCTGGGATAGGCTCCATCAATGCGCTATCGGAAGCCGATGATGTTATCGCCACCTTGGCCAGCAAATTGTGCTTGCGCGGTGGTGAAGCGATTATCGTCTCTACCGACAAGGGCTTTTGCCAATTGAGGTTACCGCGTTTACTGCTATGGGATCACTTCAATGGCGCCGCCATGGATATTGCCGCACTGGAGCAGAAACTCGGCATAGAGCAGAGCCAGTTGCTGGACTTTATGGCCCTCAGCGGCGATAGCGGTAACAAGATCCCCGGCATCCAGGGAATAGGTCCCAAGACGGCCGGTGAACTGCTCAGAAGCTTTCGCACCCTGGCCAATGTCTACAATGCACTCGATACTCTGGGCGCAAAGCAAGCCAAAAAGCTAACCGAAGGCAAGGAGATGGCGCGCCTCAGCTATCGATTGGCAAAACTGCGCACAGATCTCGAACTCAATATTCGCTTAAGCCAGTATAGAGTCAAAGAAAGCTAAGGCTCCAAGAGCTCAACTTAAGCAAAAAATGGAAAACCAGCATGAAAGGTAAGGCCCCTGTGATTATCGGCAGCATCTTTGTCGCCTATCTGCTCTTTGTTGCCGTGGTCATCCTCTTCTATGAGCCCAAGCCAGAAGAGATGAGCTGGGAAGACAGGCAAGCCTATAACCTGTCCAAGGTCACTGAATTACAACTGGGGCAGACACTGGAACAAACTATTGAAACCCTGGGCAGCGCTGATTTCAGCGAAGCCGTGCAAACCCATGGTCAGTCGTTGCAAGTGCTCTTCTACCGCACCCAGCATGTCAAATCAGACGGCAAGACCACCAAAGACGAGTGCACCCCACTCTTGTTTAAAGATGGCCGACTCCAGGCCTGGGGGGAAGACACTTACCAGCAATATCTGCAGCAACATATACAGCCCCTGCAGACCAACCCCAAACAGACACAGAAATAGCGAACCGAGCTCAAATATCGGCTTGAGTGCAAACGCTCTTAAGCGCCCAAACCTATGGCGCAGCCTTACTGGCTGTTCGTTATTTAAAAACTCTCTTCCAACTGAGATGCTGCATTCCCGGCAAAACAGTTTAATGGAGTAAACAAATATGAATGACTAGCTGATTTTCCACCGCCGCCAATTTTATCTGGAACTGAACTGGTTGATAAAAGCCAACACGCTCCAACGCCCGGTAGAATTGGGGCTGGATCTGGTGGTGGATTTTGCCCAGCGCACTCGCCTATTCTTCGCTGAACCTTTCGTCAACATACTCTCCTCGATGGGGCCTTTCGGGGTTGAGCGTATTGAAAATCCTACAAGCCGGATGAAGATCTGTATGCCGAGATAGCCATAGGTACAAGAGACGAACTGGATAGCCTTGATGAAGTGCTCTATGCCTATTTTCAATCTAAAGAATCAATCTAAAGAAGACACCCACAAACAAAACATATTACAAACGCACTGTTTACATTGATGCTGTCGCGAGTATCTTATACCACTCAATACAGAGTGAGCTGTCTTGCTCTTGAGTAAACCCAGGTTGAGCAATAAAACGGAATAACAACATGAAAAGTAAGGCACCTGTAGTTATCGGCAGCATCTTTCTCGCCTACCTGGCCTTTGTTGCCGTGGTCATTCTCTTCTACGAACCCAAGCCGGAAGACATGAGCTGGGAAGACAGGCAAGCCTATAACCAGTCTATGATTTCAGAGCTGCAACTGGGGCAAACACTGGCAGACGTCACCCAAACCCTGGGCAGAGCCGACTTCAGCGAAGCCAAGCAAACAGAGGGGCGCTCGCTGCAGGTGCTCTTCTATCGCACCCATCACAGTAAATCAGACGGCAAGACCACCAAAGATGAATGCACCCCACTGCTATTCGAAGATGGTCAACTGCTGGCCTGGGGCGAAGACACTTACCAGCAATATCTGCAGCAACATTCGCCGCAGCAAGTGCTATCCAAGGTCCCAGCTCAACCCGAATAACAACAGAAAACTCGCAGTTTAAGGAACGGACAACCAATGAAAATCTATGGGGATGTCTCAGAACGCTCAAACAAGACTGAGATCTTTTCCAGAGCCGACTGAAGAATCCCCCCTCCACATCACCTGCCCCTACCCTATAAACAGAAAAAAGAGGCGACCAATTGGGCCGCCTCTGTGAGTTATTTGGGCAGAAAGGGAGCTCAGTCTTCCGCCTTGGGCTCGCGATAAGCTTCGCCCTTTTCAAGCCACTCGGGGGCCTTGGCACCCTTGAGGTAATGATCAAACCAGTCTTTCATCCGCACACTGTAATCCAGCTTGTTGGGATACTTCTTCAAATGGTGCGGCTCGTCCTGATACTGCAGCAAGACCACATCTTTTCCGGCGCGGCGCATTGCCAGGTACAGTTCAACCCCTTGCTCCCAAGGCACGGCATCGTCTTTGTCACCGAACATGATCATCATCGGCGTTTGAATACGGTCGACATAGAACACAGGGGAGTTTTCTATGTATTTCTGCGGCGCGCGCATCAGACTTTCACCGATACGGCTCTGGCCGGTTTCATACTGGAACTGACGGGCAAGGCCGGTGCCGTGACGTATGCCGCTGTAGGCACTGGTCATATTGCTGACCGGCGCACCGCTGACTGCGGCCTTGAAGATATTGGTCTGGGTCACGGCAAAGGCAGTCTGGTAACCGCCCCAGGAGTGGCCCTGAATACCCACTGCATCCGGATCGGCAATCCCCATGTCGATAAGCTTCTGCACTCCGGCGGTCAACGCCTTGACCGAACTGATACCGGGATAGCCGACTTCAAAGCGGATATCCGGCAGGAAGATGGCGTAATCATCGGCGGCATACCAGGCAAAGTTGGGCCTGTGATTGATTTCCATGTCCGGGAAGGCGTGCAGGCGATCGCTCATAAAGCGGTAGAAATACACCAACACAGGATAACGCTTGCCACTTTGATAGTTGGCAGGCTTGATTAACACGCCGTCCATTTCACGGCCATCACCGTCGCGCCAGTGTACCAGCTCTGACTTGCCCCAGGGCAGTTTGCGGCGCTGGGCATCAAAGTCGGTTTGTTTGACCGCCTTGGCCGGCTCAAGCAACGCCGCGCTGTAAAGATCCGGATAGCTGTCGTAACGCTCCTGACTGAACAGCAAGGTATCACCCTTGTCGGCTCTGGCCAGCACAGACAGCTTGTTGTCTTTGGCAAGCAGCGGCGTCAGTTGAGCCCGGCCGATAACCGCACGGTAAAAACCGTCGGCCTTGGTCTTATGGCTATAACCCTGCAGCAACACAGCCTGATTGCGCGCCACTGTGGCCGGATAAGCCTTGTCTGGCTGAGCCAGAGCTTCGATACGCAGACTTAACTGCTGCTTGCGGCCCTCGCCGCCTGTCAGCATAAAGCCGTCGTGGGAGCGGGTATCAAATTGCCAGATATCGTATTTATCATACACCAGCAGGCCTGAGTCATCCTCGAGCCAGGGGCCGAAGCCATAGCCGGGCGCCGCAGAGGGATAATCATGATCTTCGTCGGCGAAGCTGACCTTGAGCTTGCTGCTGAGGTTATGTTTGCGACCGTTGGCCACATCATAGAGATAGATGCCGCCCTGCTGATAAAAGGCCAGATATTTACCTGCCGGTGACAGGGTTGGCGCGCTGCCGCTGGGCTGTTGGGTCAATACCCGGGTCTTGTGACCTGTATTGATATCCACCAGGTAAAAATCCCGGTAGAAACCGGCCCAGGTGATCATCTTGCGATAGGGAATATCCGAACTCCCCAGCAGCACCCGCTTGTGTTCGCTCAGCTCAATGTCCGGCACCTTGCGGTCGGCCAGTTGCACCAGGTTGCGCGAACCAAGGTGCAGCACAGCCAGATAAGCGCGGCTCTGCTCTTTTTCATACTGTTTGACTTCGTTGGGCTTGATCAGCGGATCATCCCCGTGCCACAGACGCAAATCCCGCTGGGCACTGACCAGCTCGGTGTCGTACAGGTCGCTGCTCTGCTCCACCTTGGGAATTTGCAGCTGCTTGCTTATCTCGGGCACCCGGCCGAAGAACAGCCGCTCACCGTCGGCCGAAAAGCTCAGCTTGGCATGGCGATTAATGAGCCAGCCCTTGCTGTCGCCCTTGCTAGGCAATATCTGGCTCAGTTTACCCGACTTTCTGTCGTAGAGAGACAAGGCATAGGGGCGCTCATTCGCATCCAGCGCCGCATCTCCTCGGGTATAGGCAAGATAGCGGCCGTCACGGCTCAGCGCCAGGGCACCAAACTGCTTGTCGGCTTGGCTGCTGACCGATTTGAGTTCGAAGCTGCGGGTATCAAGCACAGTGATGCTGTGGCTATTACTTGCACTGTCGTTTTGCGCCAGTGCCAGCACGTTGCCGTTATAAGCCAGTTGCCAGGCGGTCACATGCTCGAAACGCTGTGACTTGCCGCTTGCCAGCGACAACAGCTCGAAACTGCTGCCGGCATCCAGTTTCGGCGTTTTGGCTGCTGGAGCCTCAGAGGCGGATACTTGATTGGCTGCTTGGGCTGAGGCCTCTTTGGCATCAATGCCGTTTGCCTCTGCGCTCTCTTTGCTTTCTTCATCGGCTTCATACCAGATAGCCAGCAAAGTACCATCTTCGCTGAAGGCATAAGACTTGACCCGCTCAAAGCGGCGCTGCTCACCTGTGGTGTTATCCAGCAGCAACAGGCCTTTTTTCAGCTTCTTGCGCGCCTTGGGAGCAAGCTTTTCCGATTCGAGCAGCGAAGGCGCCAGAGTAAAGGCGGTGTAACGGCCATCGGCTGACAGCTGCGGCTTGGAGCCGCCGGCAACATCATAAGCCTTGGTATTGGCCAGTGACTTAACCACACCACGGCTGTCGCCGCGATCCGGCGCGACACTGTAGGCCAGCACCTTGCCTTGTGGGTCGAGAACCTGATCGGTAATCGACTCAAACTGCATTATATCCTTGAGGGTCAGTGAGGGGCTGCTCTGGGCACTGACAGTGGTCGCGAAACCGGCTGACAGCAACAGCAGCGAGGCTAAGGGCGTTAACTTCAAGATCGTCCTCTTTTTCATTGTTGTTAGACTAAAGTAGACTTTATTATTTTATTGGCGTTCCATCATGGTCAGGCACCCGCTTTTTAGCAAGCTAACCCACACAAAAAAGCGTGATATTGCTCACTATTCCCTGTGAAAACGCGTTGAAAGTGTATAGAATAGCGGCGTTCTAAAGTACAAGATCCTCAGTCGAAAACCGTGTCGATGACATGGTCTGATAAATAGCAGTAACGACCAACCGTGGAAGGACCTCTCCATGTCAAAAAGAACTATTACCGTGATCCCTGGTGATGGGATCGGCCCCAGCATTATCGACTCAGCCCTTAAAATTCTCGATAAGGCGGGGTGCGACTTTGAATATGAATTTGCCGATGCCGGTCTGACTGCTCTGGAAAAACACGGTGAGCTCCTGCCTCAGCGCACGCTGGATCTCATCGAGAAGAACCGTATCACTCTCAAAGGCCCACTGACAACCCCTGTTGGCGAAGGCTTCACCTCTATCAACGTGACCCTGCGTAAGAAGTTCAGCCTGTACGCCAACGTGCGGCCTGTGCTTTCCTTCAAGGGCACCCAAGCCAGATATGAGAACATAGACATCATTACAGTGCGTGAAAACACTGAAGGTATGTACTCAGGCCTGGGACAAAAGCTGTCTGAAGACGGTGCCATTGCCGAAGCCACCAGTATCATTACCCGTCAGGGTGCCGAGCAGATTGCTACCTTCGCCTATGAACTGGCTCGCAAGGAAGGTCGCAAGAAGGTGACCATAGTCCACAAGGCCAACATCATGAAGTCAACTTCAGGCCTGTTCCTGAAAGTGGCCCGTGAAGTCAGCCAGCGTTATCCGGACATTACTACCGAAGAGATGATTGTTGACGCCACTTGTATGAAGCTGGTGATGAACCCGGAAAACTTCGACGTGATAGTCACCACCAACCTATTCGGTGACATTCTGTCTGATCTCTGTGCCGGTCTGGTGGGTGGTCTGGGTATGGCCCCGGGCGCCAACATCGGCAGCAACGCCGCTATCTTTGAAGCGGTTCATGGCAGTGCCCCGGATATTGCCGGCAAAAACCTGGCGAACCCAACTTCAGTGATCCTGGCATCTATCCAGATGCTGGAATACTTGGGTATGTCAGATAAAGCCGCCGCCATTCGCGCTGCAGTTTCTGCGGTTATCGAAGAAGGCGACCGCACTACCCGCGATCTCGGTGGTACCCATGGCACCACTGACTTCACCCAAGCGGTACTGGATAGACTCTGATCTAATATCAACTCAGTAAGTTGCTAAAAAGGATGACCTTGGGTCATCCTTTTTTATGCCTGTATTGGCAGGCAATGGGAAACATCCGTCGCCAGAGGCCCAACTAATGTTTTTGGCTATTTTGAGCTGAAAGCTATGTGCCGCTGTGCCAGCGGGTTAAAGTCGTGGAGCTTCGCCCCACTTTCAAGCACAGGCGGAACTGTGACCGTCGAAAACAGGGACGTATTCACGCCGTGTCACAGGATCGCCTGTGCGAAAGGCGCACCGCAGGTGATGGACTACATCGTGGCCGGAAGCTCGCCAATACTAACTTAGGAACTTTTAGCTGGAAGCTATATTAGCCGCTGTGCCAGCGGCCCAAAGTCGTGGAGCTTCGCCCCACACCCGAGGAAAGGGGGCTGTATCGACTCACCCCCTTTCCAAACCCCCAGCGACCCGCGACGCAGCGGAAAACCCCTTGTGCTTATGATGCCAATTCGCTATCGCGCCAGACGCTCATCCCTGATTCGACTGGCGCTGCTTCGGCATCCATGCCTCGCTACGCGATTGTCATCAACGCCCTGCGGCCGCTTCGAGCGGGAGTTGGTGCAATTCTGTGAGAATGGAGTAGCTTGAAATATCTGAAGTGCTTGCAGACATACACCTAATTTTCAGGCTCTGGCTCTAGTTCTGGTGGGACTGTGACCGTCAAAAACAGGGAAGAATGCAAACACTCAGTCAATTCTGCTTCAAAAACAAACCAAATCAGGGTGTTGTTGCCTTTGTCAAAACTTGACCTTTGGCTAATTGTTTTCAAATTCAGTACTGGGTATTGTATAACCAATTCAAACGCTTAGCTTTAGCACTTTCTTAAGCTTAAGGCCAGAAGCAGCAGCACTTTTCCGTTTTCAACGGAATGCAGGGACGAACAAAGTTTGGACCCGTGCGGTAGCCATGGCTTTACTCGACGTTTTTTGTTGAGCCTGGGTTGTACGGCTTGAAGCGTTCATAGTAGCACCTCAGAGCTGATTTTTTATACAGAATTATTGACGTTCTGGATAAAAAGCCGGGCATTTGCAGCTAAGTTTGCGCGTTATTTCCGTAACATTTCAGGAAATATCATTAAATTCATAAAGTTAAAAAATACAGCTGGTAGATAATAGGTTTGGAAACCGCGCATGCGCGTTTAGCTGCAAGGGATATTAGGACTAAATTGTATTATATCCAGCGAATACAAACAGATAGCGATGCGCGTTTACACTCATCCGAGGACTAAAACGCGCATGCGCACTATACAGCTGTTAGCTGTACTAAAGGAAAAACTATGAGAAAAATCTTACCAATTATAATGTTAGCTGTCTTGTCTGGTTGTGCCTCTATACCAAAAGATGCGCCGCCTTATAGACCTGCACCTATAGCTAATGATAACAGTGGTACCTTGTACATTTATCGTGTGGGCGCGTATCCAATTT
This sequence comes from Shewanella sp. BJSY2023SW007, assembly GCF_047314525.1. Classification (NCBI taxonomy): domain Bacteria; kingdom Pseudomonadati; phylum Pseudomonadota; class Gammaproteobacteria; order Alteromonadales; family Shewanellaceae; genus Shewanella; species Shewanella sp. BJSY2023SW007. Next base: position 27,047 of record NZ_JBKORL010000083.1, read on the forward strand.
TAAGAACACCAAGTATATTAGTTGACAGCAATAAGATCATCGATCCACCAGAAAAAGCATATACATGGATTTATCTATCACCAGGCAACCATAACGTGACCGTTGACTGGGCATGGGATGCTGGGTGGCCTGATTTAAGTTTTGAAATTCCTATTGAAGCAGGAAAAGAACACTTTTTAAAAATTACTGGTAGTTTCGAAAATTTAGGTCTTAAGTATCGTGCGGGTTCTGAGGCACTATATATGGAAAAATCAATAGCTGAGAAAGAGTTAAAAGAATGTTGTAGATATATCACCCCAGCTAACAAGCAAAGTCAGCTGGACCGCTAATGCGGCCACTGCTTTGAGCGTTAATAGCCCAAAGAGGGAATATCTGTGCCAAAGAAAGTTCTAGAAACGAATATTGGTAATACACACATCAAGTTTGAAAACACTTGGTTTAGTGGAGCAAAGCTATTTGTAGATGGTGAAATAGTAGTAAAGGATAATTCATTTTTTGCTCTGGACAAGAACTCGCCATTAGTAGCAAAAAAGATTGTAGTAGAAGGTGTAGAGCACCTTGTAGAAGTCTTTGCTTATGCCATCTTTACCGTGAAACTGAAGTTGCATGTAAATGGACAGTATGTTGCTGGAGACAAGTTCTAGCAATTAACAAAAACATGTAGTGCCGCCCCGCAAATCCATCGCTTCGCTCAAGCGTGCCTCAGTCAAGGAGCGCGAATGTGACCGCTTAACGCCCTCGAGGGTTGCTCGCACCGCTGCTGCCGACATAGGCACCAATTCCCTCCTAAGGGGGAATTGGTGCCCTGAGTAACTTGAAATATTTGAGAGATCTGCAGATATAAGCCTAATTCCAGGCACAGGCGGAACTGTGACCTTCCGAGCCAAGGATGGCGAGGCAGAGATTACAGGGATGTACTCGCAGCGAGTCACAGGATCGCCTGTGCATAAGCCTGCGGCAGGCAATGAGAAACAGCCATAACCGACAGCCCAACCTATGTTATTTGGCTATTCTCGAGCTAAAAGCTATGTTAGCCGCTGTGCCAGCGCCCTAAAGTCGTGAAGCAAGTACATCCATTCACAACGGCCTGTTCGCCATCCCTGACTCTTGGCGACAGCGCAGGGGAATTGGTGTCATTCTGTAATGGTGGATTTGGTTTAAACTTCTGACGTACCAACATACATACGCCTGTGCGAAGCACGCCGCAGGAGATAGACTCCTCTGAGGCTGAAGCGAAATATGATCCATGTGCTACAGCAGAGTTGCTTAAAACTCACAGCAAGCAACTCTGCGATAATAACCTTGGTTTCAACCAAGCTGCGCCCAAGCCTTATTGACTTCTTCGGCGATGATTTCAATGCCGCGGCGCATCAACTCGGGTTGTTGTACATAGTTCATCCGAATACACTCGCCGGCGTGTGGCCACTCTTCGGCCAGTCCGAAGAAGAAATACTCCCCGGGCACCACCAACACGCCTCGGGCTTTCAGGCGTTGATAGAGTTCCATGGCACTGATGGGCAGGCCCTCAAACCAGAGCCAGAGGAAAATCGCGCCCTCGGGTTTATGAATTCTGAACCTGGGGTCCGGCAGAGCCTGTTGCAACATGGCTACGGTTTGCTGCGCCCGCTGCAGATAGAAAGGCCGCACCACTTCATTACCGAGCCGCAGCATATCACCACGGGCTATCATCTCTGTCGCCATCGCCGGGCCCATGCTGCCCGGTGCCAGTGAGATAATACCGTTGATATTGGTCAGCGCCTGGGTGATGGCTTCGTTGGCTATCACTATGCCGCAGCGCAGCCCCGGCAGCCCCAGCTTGGAGAGACTCATGCACAGCACAGTGTTGTCGTTCCAGAAAGGAGTCACATCCTCAAACAGAATATTGGGGAAAGGTGAGCCATAGGCGCAGTCGAGGATCAGCGGGATCCCATGCGCTCTTGCGAGCTTATCCAGCTTATCAACCTCTTCATCGGTCAGCACATTGCCTGTGGGATTAGTCGGCCGCGAAACACAAATGGCACCGATATCGGCTTCGACTTTAAGCCTTTCAAAGTCGATATGATATTTGAACAAACCGCCATCCAGCTTGGTGATTTCCGGCTTGAAGGTACGAAACAGTTCATCTTCCAGACCGGCATCACTGTAGCCGATATACTCAGGGGCCAGCGGCAGTAAGATCTTGCGTTTTTGCCCCTCGGCAGTGGTACCGGCAAACAGGTTGAACAGCGCGAAAAACGAGCTCTGGCTGCCGTTGGTGAGACTGATATTGTTTTTGGTCAGCGACCAACCGTAGGTATCGTTAAGCAGCTTGGCCAAAGCGCTGAGAAAGGCATCTTTTCCCTGCGGGCCATCATAGTTGGTCATGGCCGCGAGCAACTCGCCCTTGGCCAACATATCGGCACTGAGCTCGGTAAAATAGTCCAGCATGGAGGGAATGGCCGCCGGGTTACCGCCCCCCAGCATAATCGCCCCCGGAGTGCGTAGCCCTTCGTTGAGATCATCCATCAACTGGGTGATACCTGTATAACGGTTAAACTTGTCGCCAAACTTGGAAAACTGCATTACTTCTATCCGCAGACTCATATCAAGAAACAGAACTTATTTAGTAACAGGAACCGCGGCAGATTACACCTTAAAAGTTTTTTAGTTGCGTGATACAACTCAATATTTACCAAGCTTAAATGGCTGCAAACGCCCCGAATAAGAGTTGCATGGTCATTTGAGAGCAAATTTTTGTGCGCCAGCGAACATTTCGCCGACACCGACTTGTTGATCCATTATCTGGGGCACACACTTAAAAACAGGAGAAGCAACCATAGGAGCAGCGGGTGTCAGCCTCAAAACTGAGAGAACTAAAGCAGCAACAGCAGAGTCTGTTAGAGCAGGAATTGATGCGGGAACAAGCCGATTCCCTGGGCGTTGCCGGCAAGAAGTTGGAACAGGCACTGCAGGATTATCAGCGCCACCATCACTTGTCACCGAGAAAAAAAGCCGAGTACGTTAGCCTAGTGGCCGATGCCGTCTATAACCTGATGTTGACCCGGGAGCTACTCGGCTTTGTCGACGGCAATCTTGAGTGGGTTTGCGGCCAGTATGACATCCCGGATGCCGTGCTACAGCAGTTGGCCTTGAGCTGAAACGCATCAAGGCCCGCTTGGGGCCTCGAGTGCCAACTCACCAAGGAGAGTTGGGTCGCAGCCACAGATGCACAGTCACTTCATCCCTGTCGTGATAGAGGTGTTTACAGGCCAGCTTAAACTCTGTGATGCCGTTTTCTTTGAGAATGGCCTGCATATTTTCCAATATGGTGCTCACCTCTTTGTAACGGCTCTTCATCGGTAATTTCAGGTTAAAGATAGCCTCTTTGAACCAGCCATTGATGGCCCAGGCTTCCATCAGTTCGGCCACCCTGGCCGGTTTTTCCACCATGTCACACACCAGCCAATAGATGTTCTTGCGCTTGGGCTCGAAACGGAAACCGTCGGCCTGGAAGTGAGTCACCTGGCCGGTTTCCATCAAACCCGCATCCATGGGGCCGTTGTCGACAGCCGATACAAACATGCCGCGGCGCACCAACTGATAGGTCCAGCCACCGGGGCAGGCGCCGAGATCCACGGCGTTGAGGCCGCTGCGCAAACGTTCTTCCCGCTGCGGCTCGGGAATAAAGTGATTGAAAGCCTCATCCAGTTTCAAAGTCGAACGGCTGGGCGCATCGGCGGGAAACTTGAGCCTGGGGATCCCCATAAAAAACGGTGACGAGTTATGGCTGTAGGAATAACCGGCAAACGCCTTGCCCGGTGCCACAAAGCACACATGGATTATCGGCCGCTTGGGGTTTTCCTTGGCCAGCAATGTACCGCTCTGTTTCAGCGACTGACGCAGCGGCACGGTAAACTTGCGGCAGAAGGTCAGCAGCTCTTTGGCTTCGTTGGTATCCGGGGTTTCGACCCTGAGCTCACCGCCCTTGCTGATATCTTCAAGCGCGGCAGTAATTGGCCCTACCCTGTCTTCCGGAGGCAGGTCGCTGAGCAGATCGCCGCAGACAAACATCTGCCGGGCAAAGATCAATGAGTCCAGCGCCAGTTCCTGTGCCAAGGTGTCGGCTTCCCCTTCGGCAAAACATTGAAAGATCACATAGGCATCGTTGTTATTGGCCTTGACGAAACCACCGACATTGAGCAGTGCCGCCCGACTTTGGATCTCGGCCGCGCACTCTTTTTCATAGCCGGCACGACAAAACAGAAACAGGTTGTTCATTGGTATTTCCAAACAGTGAATCTTACCGGAAAGCCTCCGGCAACTGGCGAAGGCGGCAAGTATATCAGAAGCCTTTTCCCATCGCAGGTTAGTTATTCCATTCCTTATGGGACTTTGAACTAGCGTAAATCTTGGTCAGGTATTCAAATACTGCCGAAATTGACGGCGGCACACGACTCTTTGCCGAGATCAACTCAAGCTGAACCAAGTACGCGCAATGCTATTACAACAAAACACCCGCCATCAGGGCGGGTGCTGTTAACGCGAGCTATTCAGTAGCTGATCAGGCATTAGTATTCTTGGGTTGTTGCCACTTGAGCCACACCAATCCCAACAGGAACAGCACACAACTACTGGCAAGCCCAAGCCATACCGACTCGGTAAAACCGAGCACTATATAACCACCGAGGGAAATAACTGCTACCAAGACCGCATAGGGCAGCTGAGTCAACACATGGTCGATATGATGGCAGCCTGCACCTGTGGATGACAAAATCGTGGTGTCCGATATCGGCGAGCAGTGATCGCCAAACACAGCGCCGGACAGCACGGCCGCCAACATAGGCAACATCATACTGCTGTGGCTGCCCATGGCCATATCGGCGGCAATCGGCAACATGATCCCGAAAGTGCCCCAACTAGTACCGGTAGAAAAGGCGGTAAGCCCAGCCAAAATAAATAGCACGGCCGGCAGCAAGGCAAAGGGAATATTGCCACTGGCGAGACTGGCCATAAACTTGCCGGTTTCCAGTGAGCCAATGATCCCGGCTATGGTCCAGGCAAACATCAGAATATAGATGGCCGGCAACATGGAACGGGCACCCGAGGTAAGCGCCTTGAGGATCATCTTGGCTTCTATCTTCTGGATAAAGGCCAGCAGCAGAGTTACCACCAGACCAATGGAAGCACCGAAAAACAGTGATGAACCCACATCGGTTTTCTCAAAAGCACCTATGATAGTGAAAGGCAGGCTTTCTGCCGCCAGGGCATCGGCGCCGCTGGAAACCATAAAGTAGAAGGTCGCCACCACCAAGACACCTATGGGCAAGAACAGGCCGTGCACCTGACCGGTTTCCGCCTCGGGCAGATCTGCATTGGCACCGGGTGGCAGTCCCTTGGTCTCATCATAGAGATTGCCTTTACGGGCGTTGAGCTCGTGTTTGCGCATAGCGCCGATATCCAGCTCCATATAGGCCACACACAGCAATAGCGCCAAGGCAAACAAGGCATAGAAGTTCATCGGGATCATCTGTACGAAAGCGCTCAGATGCCCGGTCTCAGTAAAACCGTGGGCGGTGAGAATACCGCCGATAAGGGCAATAATATAGGCGCCCCAGCTGGACACCGGCGAGATAACGCACACAGGCGCCGCGGTCGAATCCAAAAGATACGCCAGTTTGGAGCGGGAGATATAGTATCTGTCGGTCAGCGGCCTAGCGATACTTCCCACCACCAGGCTGTTAAAGTAGTCATCGATAAACACCGCACAGCCGAGAAACATAGTCAGCAACTTGGCATCACGACGATTGCGGATATGCTGTCTGGCCCAGTTGGCAAAGGCTCTGGCCGAGCCACTGACGGTGATCAGTGCAGTGATCATTCCCAGCAGCACCAGGAACCCCAGAATATACAGGTTCCAGGCATTAAAAGCGCCATCGTCCCAAACCAGGGAAAGCACCCTTTGTCCCAGATAAACCCCGGTATCCAATACCGACCATTGATTGAGCAACAAGGCTCCGATCAGTATTCCTAGTCCCAGCGATAACAACACCCGCCGGGTGAAGATCGCCAATAAAATTGCCACAACCGGCGGCAACAAAGAGAGTGCCGAGTCGGCATAACTTAGTACTGTCATTGAGTCTTGTTCTTCGTTAAATACGAATGGAGGGCAACTGAACTGGTGGGAAAAGGCAATAGCATACCGAGTAGCACCTGTCCTTTCAGTAGCGCTCCATAGTAACGTCAATCTGTCATCCCGACAGAATATACTATGGCAGTGCTGCCCCTATTTGGTAACAGCCCCAGCGGTGGACCTTGATGAGTCGCAACCACTTCGGCACCAAATCCTTTCGCGATACATAAACGGAATCACCCTGCTTACCGCTACTGATATTTAGTGCGCCTCTACTTCTCAGGACGCCTGATGTCAGGCGTGAGGCACATAAAAACATAGGCGGCTTTGAGGATGCTACCCCAAAGCCGCCTATCGTGACCTAGATCACAGATTAAATCAACTCGTTCAACTTGGGCACAACATCAAACAGGTCTGCTTCCAAACCATAATCGGCAACCTGGAAGATAGGCGCTTCAGGATCTTTGTTGATGGCCACTATGACTTTTGAGTCCTTCATCCCGGCCAGATGCTGAATCGCCCCAGAGATACCCACGGCGATATAAAGCTCTGGCGCCACGATTTTACCCGTCTGGCCAACCTGCAGGTCGTTGGGAACAAACCCGGCATCCACAGCAGCACGTGATGCACCTACGGCGGCGCCCAATTTATCGGCCAAGGCTTCCAGCATGGCAAAATTTTCGCCACTGCCCATACCGCGGCCACCGGAAACAATGACTCTGGCGCTGCCAAGCTCCGGACGAGCCGACTCGGTCAAGCTCTGGGATACAAAGCTGCTCTTGGCGTCAAAGACACTATCGAGCTGATTGATTTCAGCTGAGCCTGTCTCGGCAACGGCGTCAAAGGCACTGGCGCGCACAGTGGCCACTTTCTTGTCATCCAGACTCTTAACGGTCGCCATGGCGTTACCGGCATAGACGGGACGGACAAAGGTGTCGGCATCAATCACCTTGGTGATCTCAGAAAGCTGAGCCACATCCAGCAAAGCCGCCACTCGTGGCAGTATGTCTTTACCCTGGCTTGAAGCTGCAGCCAGAATGTGGCTGTAGTCGCCACTCAGAGACAAGATGAGTTCACCAATATTGTCGGCAAGATGAGCACCATAGGCTGGATTATCGGCCAGCAATACTTTATTGACACCTTCAAGCTTGGTGGCGGCATCGGCGGCGGCCTTACAATCCTGACCGGCAACCAAAAGGTGAATATCTCCCCCTATGGCTTTAGCCGCGGCGACGACTTTGGCTGTGTCCTGTTTCAGGCTGGCATTATCGTGTTCTGCTATTACTAATACGGCCATTTAGATCACCTTCGCTTCGTTTTTCAACTTGTCCACCAGCTCCTCAACGGAAGCCACCATCACACCTGCCTGACGGCTGGCCGGTGCAGCTACCTCCAACACCTGTACGTGCTGCTTGAGAGTCACCTCCAAATCTTCAACACTCATGGTTTCCAACGGCTTGCGCTTGGCTTTCATGATATTGGGCAAAGATGCGTAGCGAGGTTCGTTCAAACGCAGATCTGCGGTGACTACAGCCGGTAGAGGCATAGACAGAGTCTGTAAGCCGCCATCCACTTCACGGGTAACCAGCAAAGTTTCACCTTCCAGCTTCACTTCAGATGCAAAGGTTGCCTGAGGCATACCGGCGAGTGCCGCCAGCATCTGTCCGGTCTGATTATTATCGCCGTCGATGGACTGCTTGCCGAGCAGAATAAGCTGCGCCTGCTCTTTGTCCTGCACTGCCTTGAGCAGTTTGGCAATAGAAAGGGGCACCAGCTCTTCATCGATTTCAATGTGAATGGCACGGTCGGCGCCCAGAGCCAGTGCGGTACGCAATTGCTCCTGTGCCGCCTTGGGACCTATGCTGACAACAACGACTTCAGAAGCACTGCCGGCTTCTTTTAGACGTACGGCTTCTTCTACCGCAATTTCACAAAATGGATTCAACGCCATTTTCAGGTTGGCTGTTTCAACGCCTGTATTGTCAGCCTTGACCCTGACCTTAACATTGGCATCGACCACACGTTTTACTGGCACCAATACTTTCATAGGGTTTCCTTCCTACACCTTGTATCTAATGTGGATTACGTACCGATGATACCAGATACATCAGTACAGGATGGCTCAACTTTACGTGCTGTTGACGTTAACGTCAACAGCAGTTTAAACGCTCGTTTGCCAATTCTGTCACACTTTATGGTCAGTTTTTTGAACACTTGGCAACTTTTATGGTCGTAGAATTGAAATAAATAAAGAAATTAATGTCAATTGACGTAAAAATATTTGATCCTGACACTTATAGTTTCTATTATTTATAGCGATGTTCACCTTAACCCAATTTATAAATTAGCGTGGGACCTAAATACTTATGAGCGATTTTCTTGATATATTGACTCACGGCCGTCGTTTTAAAGCCGCAGTAAAAGAGTTAAGCGTTGCAGATCTGCGCGATCTGGCAGTCAAATTGGATAAGATCATTATTGATCGTGAAGAAGAAGCCAAGAAAGAAGAAAAGGCGCAGGCTGAACGTCTGTCTAAAATTGAAGAGATCCGTAAGCAGATGGAAGCCGTTGGCCTATCTGTTGAAGATCTGGGTAATGTTGCTGCCGCCAAGGCTGCTCCCAAGAAGCGTGCTCCCCGCCCACCAAAATACAAAATCGTTGTAGATGGTGAAACTATTACTTGGACCGGCCAAGGCCGTATGCCAACTGTATTCAAGAACGAAGTAGACAAAGGTCGTTCAATGGATGATTTCCTGATTTAATCAGGTTCCCCTTGCTCAAGCCTCGACAGTGTCGGGGCTTTTTTATGCCTGGAGAAAACCATATTTCTGTTAAAAAGCCTTACAATTACGCCTTGGCATTTACATTTAGGCTGAGTTAAGTTTACCACTGCCAACTTAAAGCGAGGCTCTCGTCCGCTTTTTTATCACTCTTAGGGGAAAACGTACTGAATGATCGCAACCTTTCCCTCTCTGATGACAATGACTCTCCCCAAGGAATTATGACAAGGTAGCCACAACAGATGAGACTTTCTTTTCCCGCCATAAACCTACTGTTGTTCAGTCTTGTGGCCTGTAGCGCCTTTGCCGATGAGACACAGCTGACAGACAATACTCCGAGATTGACCGCCTTAACCCATGCCAAGCTTATACTTTCACCTGGAAAACAGCTGGATAACGCTACATTACTTATTGAAAATAACCGGGTAAAACAAGTAATTCCCAATAATGAAATTCCACAAAATGCTTATAAGATAGATCTCAATGGTTACACCATCTATCCGGGATTTATCGATCCCTTTGCCGAATATGGTTTGGAATATTCAGAATCACCGGCAACTATTGAAGCTCCCGTCTATCAAATTAAGTCAAAAGGGGCGATAGCCGCAAATGGTGCCATTCATGCAGAGAAGGAATGGTTTACTTATGTTTTGTCGGATAACAAAACTGCATCAAACTGGATAAGTAATGGCTTCACCAGTGTCCAGAGTGCACACCTTAACGGAATATTCAGAGGAATAGGCGTCTCACTTTCTTTGGCGAACAAAAAGAGTAACCAAGTGATATATCGCCCCAGAAGCCGACATTTTATGGCATTTGATAAAGGTAATTCACCGCAGGACTATCCCAATTCTCTGATGGGAAGCATAGCGTTAATAAGACAGACTCTCAGTGATGCCAACTGGTATAACCAGAATAAAAAGAAAGCAGCTAACCGCGAGGATCTATTATCACCGGAATTTAATATCGCCCTTGAACGCTTGCACGATATAAAAACTCGTGGTGCGATATTTGACACCCGAAACCTCAATAACCAGTTGCGTGCAGCCAAACTCTTGAGCCAAGAAGATATCCAGCCAATCTTACTGGGAAATGGCCAGGAGTACGCAAGAGTGAAAGAACTGCAAGAATATCGCCCCATATTGATATTGCCATTGAACTTCCCAGCTGCTCCTCAGGTCAGTGACGAAGACAATGCCAGGGAAGTACCACTCAGAACCTTGAGACACTGGGAGCGGGCACCGAGCAATCCTGCTGTAATGGCCGCCAATAACATTCCTTTCTCCTTCACCCAATATGGCATGGACGGCAAAACCTTTTGGCCCAGATTGAGAATGGCGCTGCAGGCCGGTCTCGATGAAGAAACCGCATTGGCGGCACTGACAACAGAAGCTGCTGCAGTTGCCGGCATTGAGGATTTAGTCGGTAAACTGGCGCCCGGCTATATGGCCGATCTGGTAATAGCCAAAGGCAATCTGTTTCAGGACGGCGAAATAGTCAGCGTTTGGCTACAAGGTGAAGAACAAATCCAAACGGCTCCTGGATACCAATGGCAAGGCAGTTATCGTCTGCATCTAGCTGAACTGGAACTGGATCTTGAGCTGCAACTGAGCCAGCAAACGCCCCAAACACTCAGGGGTAGCCTCAGCAGTGGTGATCAACAGATAGAGCTTGCTCACCTGAAAGCCGACAACAAACGCCTGAGCTTCAGCGTCAATTTACAGGGTGCCGGCATAAATGGCATTAGTCGAATAACCCTTTGGCAAGATGATGAAGGGCTGCAGGGCAGACTCTTGCATGCCGATGGCGCCGTGACTCAACTGGCCGGCTCAAGATTGCCGAACGCGCCTTTAACGGCCGATACAGAGACGGGAGACAATGCCAATTCCCCGCCAGCCTCTTCCAAGACTAAACCCGAGTATCTCAGTCGTTTGACGAGTCCACTGCAAGCCTATGGCCGCAGTGAGCTGCCAAGTACGGAAAAACTGCATATCCGCAATATCACCCTTTGGACCTCAAGCGAGGCAGGCATCATTGGTAACAGCGACCTGATTCTGGCCAACGGCAAGATTGAAAAGATTGGCACAGATCTCAGCACTCCGGCAGGTTATCAGGTCATAGAGGGAGCAGACATGCACCTGACTGCCGGGATCATAGATGAGCATTCCCACATTGCCGTGAACGGCGGCCTCAATGAGATGTCCGATGCCATCACCTCAGAAGTACAAATAGCCGATGTGCTTAACCCGGATGATATTGCCATCTATCGCTCCTTGGCCGGCGGCGTCACCACCGCCAATCTGCTGCATGGCAGCGCCAACCCTATAGGTGGCCAGTCGCAGGTCATTCAACTGCGCTGGGGGGAGTCGGCCGAGGGACTCAAGTTCACCCAGGCCCATCAGGGAATTAAGTTTGCTTTGGGGGAAAACGTCAAACAGAGCAACTGGGGTGAGCGTTATACCCGCAGATTCCCGCAAAGCCGCATGGGGGTGAAGGCTCTGATGAGTGATGCTTTCAATGCCGCCAGAGACTATCAAGACGCCCAAGCCCAATATGCCGAGCTGCGCTCACGGGAGAAACGTAAGCAGCTCTCCCCTCGCCCCGATTATCGTTTACAGGCGATTGCCCAAGTGCTGAATGGCGAGCGCGATGTGCATATTCACTCCTATGTCCAGTCTGAAATCCTGATGTTCTTGCGCCTCGCCGAGGCTTACGATTTCAAGGTCACCGCCTTCACCCATGTACTGGAAGGCTACAAGCTGGCCCCCGAGTTGGCGGCTCATGGTGCTGGCGCTTCCACCTTTGCCGACTGGTGGGCCTATAAATTTGAGGTCTATGATGCCATTCCGCAAAACGCCTGTTTGATGATGAATGCCGGCGTGCTCACCTCGATTAACTCAGATGACTTTGAAATGCAGCGGCGCCTGAATCAGGAAGCCGCCAAGTCGGTGAAATACTGCGACATGTCCCAGGAAGATGCCTGGAATATGGTAACCATCAACCCCGCCAAACAGCTCGGAATAGACGCCATAACAGGTTCAGTTGAAGAGGGGAAACAGGCAGATTTGGTGCTCTGGGATGCCAACCCCCTATCGGTTTATGCCAAGAGCCAGGCAGTGTGGATTGGCGGCAAACGCTACTTTGACCGCGCTGAGGATAAGCAAATGACCCAGGCTATCGCCGACGAGCGTCAGGCACTGATCCAGAAAATTCTTGGCAGCGACCCGGCGCGGCTTCAAGGCGAAACGACTTCAGAAATCCTAGAGCCCTTGTGGCAATGCGACACCCAATTCAACGCTTGGGGTCAGAATAAGGAGAGCCGCCTGTGACCAAGTTTCCTCTATTGCCACGCATCGCATCTATGCTGGCACATCTGCTGCTAGGTGGTTCGCTATTGATGTTCGTACCGGTAAAGGCCCATAACCTGATCCCGGCCGAGCGCCAGCAACAAGCCATATTGCTGAAAAACGCCACGGTTCACACCGTCAGCCAAGGCATACTCAAAAATACCGATGTGCTGCTCGAGCAAGGCGTTATCAGCGCCGTAGGCCCAGGATTAACGGCTGAAAATGCCCGGGAATTTGATCTCAGCGGCAAACACCTTTATCCCGGCCTCATAGCACTGGATACCACCCTGGGTTTGGTAGAGATAGCCATGGCCAGGCCAACAGTCGATAGCCGCGATGTGGGCAGTGCCAATCCACAGCTTGAAGCCGCCAGCGCCTTCAACCCGGATTCAGAATTGCTGCCCAGTGTGCGGGCCAACGGTATCACCCACGCGCAAATAGTCCCAAGAGGCACAGGCATTGCCGGGCAATCGGCACTGGTCTCCCTGGATGCCTGGACCATAGAAGATGCCCAGGTCCCATCTAGACCACAGTTCCACCTCTATTGGCCAACGGAGCCGCAAAAACAAGGTACCAGCGAGGCAGATAAGCAGGCACAAATGGCCTATCAGGACGCCCTGTCACAGATACACAAGCACTTTGAAGCGGGTAAACGCTACGCCTTGAGTCAGCAAAGCAGCGAAGGTGCCCTTGAAGACAGCCGCTGGCAAGCGCTCTTGCCGCTGTATCGCCAGGAGGCGCGACTGTTTGTTCATGCCGACAGGCAGCAGCAGATAGAGGCGGCCATAGCCCTGGCCCGTCAGTATGGATTCAAGTTAACCCTGGTCGGTGGCTATGATGCCTGGCGCCTGGGTGCAGCGCTCAATGAAATAGAGGCAAGCGTCATCTATACCCATACACTTGACTTGCCACTACGAGAAGATGAACCCATAGGTCAGGCTTTCAGAGTACCAGCATTGCTCAAACGCGCCGGTATTCCCTTCGCCCTCGGCTTCAGCTCCGATTGGGACAGCCGTAACCTGCCGCTGGCCGCGGGCCAAACCGTGGCTTGGGGGCTCAGCAAGCAGCAAGCACTCAAGGCCATTACACAAGATGCCGCCAAGATACTGGGCGTAGATAACTTGGGGGCCATAGCGCCCGGGTTTCAGGCCAACCTTGTGGTCAGCAGCGGCGATATTCTCGACCCCATGAGCAGCCGGATAGAGCTGGTGTTTATTGACGGCAGGCAGGTGGATCTCAACAATCGTCATCGGCAGCTTTATCAAAAGTATTTGAAGCGATAGAATTTCCCATACAGCTCCCGGGATGGCCGGGAGCATGGACGAATAACTATAAGGCCGGGCCATGAAACCGATTTTTCTTTCCACTCTGGTATTGCTGCTTGGCGGCTGCGCCGGGGAATACAGCTTCAATTCAAACTTAGACAGCCAGGCTATTCAAGAGTACTTCAAACCCTCGGAAGTACAATTGTTCGATGGCAGCCGACCAACAGGCCAATATGAAGTGCTGGGATTGGTTGAGGGCAATGCCTGCCAGTCCGAGCCAGATGGTGTACCGGCCACTATGGCCGATGCCCGCACTGAGGCGCGCCGGGCGGCAGCAGATATGAAAGCCAATGGTCTTATCATTAAAAACTGTGTCGAAACCCAGGAAGCCGCAGCCGGTTGCTACACCAGCGCCATGTGTGTCGGCCAGGCTATTCGCCTGGCAACCCCGAAGGAGTAAGCCTGACGTTATGGGGTTTTCGACTCAAATAGAAGCGGTTGCCTATTGCCGGACACCATATAAACAAAAGTTTGGTATTCCTCGTCAGCCGGGCTTGGTGGATTTTGTTCGCGGTTTTGTCGAACTGACAGCGCCCTACAATCATATTGATGCGGTGCGTGGGCTGGAGCAGTATTCCCACCTCTGGTTACTGTTCTGTTTTCATGAAAATCTGGCCCAGGGCTGGAAAACCACAGTGCGCCCTCCCCGGCTCGGCGGCAATGAAAAACTCGGGGTGTTTGCCACCCGCTCCACCTTCAGGCCCAATGGCATTGGCCAATCTGTGGTGAAGCTGCATCAGATCCACCAAGGCAAAGGTAAGGTGATACTGGAAATATCCGGCATGGATCTGCTCGATGGCACTCCGATAATCGACATCAAGCCCTATATCCCCTTTTCGGATGCGATACCTGAGGCGATAGGCGGCATAGCGCAGCAAGCTCCCGAGCAGCTTGAGGTCAACTTCAGCCATCTCGCAGTAGAACAACTGAGCCGACTCGATAAACGCTATCCCGGACTGGATAAGCTTATCCAGGCGGTGCTGGCCCAGGACCCGAGACCCGCCTACAAGAAAGGCAAGCCGGACCCCAAACGCTATCAAGTGGCTCTGTATGATCTGGATATCTTCTGGCATGCCCATGAGCAAGGCATTGAAGTCGAAACCATACAGCCCTTTTGTGCCAAAGCGTCCGGCGCCGAAACATGAGTGATTTTAAGCCCTCAGCAGATGATTATCAGGCGCAGCACAAAAGGCGCCTCTCCTGGATGCCCTGGCTCTGGTATCGCCTCAAACCCAAGCACCTCGAGTGGGCCCGCCCCTGGCAACAGGCGATTCAGGCCAGGCTCCAAGCCCTTGAAACCATCAGCATAGGGCAAAACTGCTTTATCGCCCCCGAGGCAGAGCTGTTTGCCGAACCCGGCAGGCCGATAACCCTGGGCGATGAGTCCATGATAGCCGCCAACTGCTTTCTGCATGGGCCGATACAGATAGGCCGTGAGGTCAGTATCAACCACGGCTGTTCGCTGGATGGCGGCAGTCGCGGCATAGTGATAGGTGACAAGACCCGTATCGCCAACAATGTCACTGTCTATGCCTTCAATCATGGTATGGCGCCGGATATGCCCATCTATCGTCAGAGCAGCCAATCCAAGGGAATAGTCATTGGCGAAGATGTCTGGATTGGCGCCCAGGCCGGTATCGTCGATGGCGTGACCATAGGCGACTGCGCCGTCATTGCCATGGGCGCCATTGTCACCAAGTCGGTACCAGCGTTTGCCATAATGGCGGGAAACCCTGCTAAAGTAGTGGGAGACAGACGCAATAAGCCACTGACAGGCAGAGAGAAAAATCAATAATTAGGAAGATGAGCGCCATGGATTGCCAAACCCGCCCAAACACACAAACACCAAGAAGCATACCAAAGGGTTTACCGGGTATCCGCAGCCGGTTACTGTTGAGTTTTTTCTTGCTGGCCGGGCTGATAGTGTTTTTTGGCGGTGCCAGCCTCTGGATAATGGATAGCACAAACACAACTCATATCACCGAACTGCAGAAGCAAAAACAGCTGCTGCAGGCCATTAGAGCCAATCAAATGCAGCATCTGGCACTATTGAAACTCAAAAACAACTGGCCCAGTTATCCCCTCAATGAACGGGAGGCGATTCTTGATGAAACCAGGCAGAGACAGCAACAGATAATATCCACCCTGAGCCAGTTTACCCTGGCAACCAAAGAATATGACGAGGCCTTAGTTCTGGGGCAGCAGTTGTCAGTGATGAGCGGTCACCCCCTGAAAGCGCCACATATGAACGGCATGATAAGCGCCATAGATCATCTTTCTCTGCGTCTGTCCGGCATAGGGCTGACCCATCTGGATGCCCAGATGCAAAAGAACAGCAAATCGCTGATGCAAACCCTGTTATGGCTGGTGCTCGGCTCACTGGCACTGATAGTTTTGAGCCAATCTGTAGCCTGGACAGTCATTGGTCGCCACTTGCTCAAGCCTTTATTACAGACCAGCAACAAGCTCAGCGAACTGGTAGAGCAAAACTTTGGTGGCCGCTCGCCAGCCCCGGTGAACCGGGAAACACTCAAGATAAACCATGCGCTGTTGTCCCTTGAGGCGCAGATGAGAGCCTTGACCAGCGAGCAGCAACAAGACGAACTCACGGGGCTTTATAACCGCCGTACATTCAACCAGTTGATGAAACAGTCCTGGCATAAGGGAATCGTAAGACAGCACAGGATAGGCTTACTTCTCATTCAGAGCGATCAGGCCATTGCCAGTGAAACCCTGTTGCATTTGGCCCAAAGGCTGCTGGACTTTGAAATTAGCGGTGAACATTTTCTGGCGCGATTACAACAATCTCAGTTGGCGCTGTTACTGCCAAACCAGGATCCGGAAGCCTGTATCCGCATCGCCCAGAGCCTCAATCAATTTGTGTTGGCGGCCAATCTGCGAGCCAAAACCCAAAGCCCGCGACTCACCGTTTCTATCGGCGTGGCCAACATCCAACCCAGCAGACAAAATAATTGGGACAGCTTGGTGTTTCAAGCAGAAGAAGCCCTGCTCAGCGCCCAAAACCGCGGCGGCAACTGTAGCGCCGGTGTCAATCAGTTAACAACGAGCTAAATTCGAACAAGGAAAGGGGAATTTATCCGCGCTGGCCGCGTGACATCATCGAAGCAAGTGATAAAATGGCGGCCATTCAATTCATTTCGGACCCAAGGTAATGCGAGTCAGTCAATACCTGTTATCAACACAGAAAGAAAACCCTGCCAATGCAGAGATAGTCAGTCATCAGCTTATGCTGCGCGCCGGTATGATACGCCGCAACGCCTCAGGCCTCTATAGCTGGCTGCCGTCCGGCCTGCGTGTACTGCGCAAGGTCGAAGCCATTGTGCGTGAAGAGATGAACAAGGCCGGGGCCATCGAAATTCTGATGCCCATGGTACAGCCGGGGGATCTCTGGGTGGAAACAGGTCGCTGGGACAAGTTTGGTCCAGAGCTGCTGCGCTTTGTCGACCGTCACAATCGTGACTTCGTCCTGGGCCCGACCCATGAAGAAGTGATTACCGATCTGGTGCGCAAAGAAGTCAGCTCCTACAAGCAACTGCCGCTGACCCTTTATCAAATCCAGACCAAATTCCGTGATGAAGTTCGCCCACGCTTCGGTGTTATGCGCTCACGTGAGTTCCTGATGAAAGATGCCTATTCTTTCCATCTGGATCAGCAAACCATGGATGATACCTATCAGGCCATGTACACGGCTTACAGCAACATCTTGTCGCGCATGGGCCTGGCCTTCCGGCCTGTACTGGCAGATACCGGCTCTATCGGTGGCAGCATGTCACATGAGTTCCACGTGCTGGCAAGCAGCGGAGAAGATCTGATTGCCTACTCCAATGGCAGCGACTATGCCGCCAATATCGAGAAGGCTGAAGCGCCGCTGCCAACCACAGAGCGCGCCGCGCCCACTCAGGAAATGACCCTGGTCGACACCCCAAATGCCAAGACCATAGACGAACTGGTTGAGCAGTTTGGCCTGGATATCACCAAGACGGTTAAGACTCTGATAGTCAAAGGCGCCACCGAAGAAGCCCCACTGGTGGCCCTGGTTGTCCGTGGCGACCATGAGCTGAACGAAGTCAAAGCCGACAAACTGGAACTGGTTGCTGCGCCGCTGGAATTTGCCTCTGAAGCAGAAATCCGTGACGCCTTGGGAGCCGGCCCAGGTTCTCTTGGCCCAGTCGGTCTGTCTATTCCTGTTATCATAGATCACAGTGTTGCCGTGATGAGCGACTTTGCCGCTGGCGCTAACCTAGATGACAAACACTATTTCGGTATCAACTGGGAGCGGGATCTGCCGCTGGTCAGCGCTGCCGATATCCGTAACGTAGTGGAAGGTGAAACCACCCCTGATGGCAAAGGCACTTACGCCTTCGCCCGCGGTATTGAAGTTGGCCATATCTTCCAGCTGGGCACCAACTACTCTGCCGCCATGAACGCCACTGTGCTGGACGAGAATGGCAAGTCTCAGACTCTGCTGATGGGCTGTTATGGTGTCGGCGTCAGCCGCATCGTTGCCGCCGCCATCGAGCAGAATCACGATGACCGCGGTATCATCTGGCCGGAAGCGATTGCCCCATTCACAGTGGGTATTCTGCCGATGAATATGCACAAGTCACACAGAGTGACAGACACTGCCGAACAGCTTTATAAAGAGCTGACCGATGCGGGTATCGAAGTGCTGTTTGATGACCGTAAAGAGCGCCCTGGCGTGATGTTTGCCGATATGGAACTCCTTGGTCTACCTCACACCATAGTGATTGGCGACCGCAACCTGGATGCCGGTGTTTATGAGTATAAGAACCGCCGCACCGGAGAAAAGCAGGAAGTGCCTATGGCAGAAATAGTGGACTTTATCAAAAAGGCCGCTGGCCAGAAGTAAGCTTCTGGGTTGCTTTTAAATCCAAGACCAAGAAAGCCGAGCTTAGCTCGGCTTTTTCATGGCTGGAAACCTGCTTGCAAATAAAAAACCGCAGACTTATCTGCGGTTTTTTAGTCTCGCCGCTACGGGCGTTTTAGTGCGCTATCAGGCTTGGGTATCGACGCTTTCACCGCCCTTGGACACCATTACCATGGCAGGACGCAACAGACGTTCATTAAGCTGATAGCCCTTTTGCATCACCAACATCACGGTATTGGCCGGGAACTCAGCGCTTGGTTGCATGCCAATGGCTTGATGCTGATCAGGGTTAAAGGCTTCACCCATAGGATCTATCTGTTTGACGCCGAACTTCTCCACCGCTGACAGGAAGCTCTTCAGTGTCAGCTCAACACCTTCAAACAAAGGCTTGGTGACTTCATCGGCCTTATCTGCGCCCACCAGAGCACGCTCCATGTTATCGATCACAGGCAGCAGTTCATTGCTGAACTTTTCCAGGGCAAACTTATGTGCCTTCTCTACATCCTGCGCCGCCCGGCGACGTATGTTATCAACTTCAGCTGCGGCACGGATGACAGAATCTTTCTGCTCCTCAACTGTCGCCTGTGCGTCAGATAAAGCCTGTTCCAGCTCCTCAATACGGAAGTTAGCCTGAGTCAGCTCGTCGATAATGCCGCCTTCCTCAGCTACGCCCTCGGTGGTTTCAACCTGGTCAACCACTTCTTCGACCTGTTCCTGCTCTGCTTTAAATGACTCTTTGTTCATTTCTACTCCAGCTAAAAATGCTTTGTTTCTGCATACTCTGGGCATATTATGGGGATCAAATTGACCGTTTCAACCCCCAGAGTTCCCAAAATCTATGTCCACTGAGTTTCATACTATAGGCCTGATAGGAAAACCCCACCATCAGGGGACCAACCTGACCCTTAAGCGTCTGCATTATTGGCTGAAAATGCAAGGCTATGATGTGCTGGTGGAAGAAAGAGTCGCGGCTGAACTCGGGAAAGATGTACGTGCAGTAGACTTACTGGATATCGGCGAGCACTGTGATCTGGCGATAGTGGTCGGGGGGGATGGCAATATGCTGGGCGCGGCCCGGGTTCTGGCACGCTTCGATCTTGGTGTTATCGGTGTCAACCGCGGTAATCTGGGATTTTTAACCGATCTGCCGCCGGATGCCTTTGAAGAGTCGCTCGCAAAGGTGCTGGATGGCGAATACGCCACAGAACACAGGTTCCTGCTCGAAGCCGAGGTTTATCGCCACGGCGAAGTTAAAGCCAGCAATACCGCCGTCAACGAGGCCGTGCTGCACCCAGGCAAGATAGCCCATATGATCGAGTTCGAGGTTTATATCGACAACCAATTCATGTACAGCCAAAGGGCCGATGGCATGATAGTGTCTACACCTACCGGCTCAACCGCCTATTCGCTGTCGGCCGGCGGCGCGATATTGACCCCTAATCTCGAAGCACTGATCCTGGTGCCCATGTTTCCCCATACCCTCTCCTGCCGCCCCATAGTGGTCGACGCCTCCAGCATCATCAAACTGGTGGTGTCACCGGAAAACGGCGAAAACTTGGAAGTAAGCTGTGACGGCCATGTCACCTTGTCTGTAATGCCGGGCGATGAAATTATCCTAAGACGCAGCAAGGAGCGGCTCAAACTCATCCACCCAAAGGGGCACAACTACTTTCATGTATTGCGTAACAAATTGGGCTGGGGCAGTAAACTCTTTTGAAGCTTGAGTGGTCTGAGCAAACTCTTGCAGCTACAAACACAGTTCAGCATTAGGTCAAGGTTAAAGCACCTGAGAACAAAGGTGCTTTTTTGTTATTTATTTTCAAAAAATGTAAAACAGCACTCACGTGATCAATATCACGTTTTATAGCGCCCGATATAACGGTGACCAAGATCACGGTAACCCCGCAAGAAAAAACAACTTATCTATCTGATTTTTATTGGTTTAAATAAAAACACCCCAAAACCAACTTCACCAAAAGCTCAATTAGCGTGACTTAAATCACATTCGAGATTTGCGATATAAGCCTGTCATTCCATCACAAATGAAATAACAGGATCACTTTATTACCATTTTGAGTAAAACAAAGCCATAATTCCTAAGGTTGTGGGCCATTTTTTAAATATCTATTCCCCAAAGTTATATAAACGCCAGAGTAGCAGTGATCTTCGTCACACTTTTTCATTTGCCAGCGGAGACGCGGCTCCCATAACCAAAAACTTAAGCCAGATACGAAAGGCAAGATGATCCAGATCATTTTGGTTCCGGGTAAATTAACCATGATAAGCACGCACAACAACAAATGGGAAAGGCGATAGCACTTTCTCAACACCACAATAAGCACAAGCAACATATGAAATGATGAGGCAACCATGACATTTCTTCAGTTACTCGCAAGTCTGACACCCGTGATCAGCGTTATGCTGTTCCTGGTGTTGCTCCGGATGCCTGCATCCAGAGCTATGCCAATCTCCATGGTGATAACCGCCCTGGCCGCCGTTTTTATCTGGCAGATGGACACTACTCTACTGGCCGCCTCCGTGGTTGAAGGCCTGCTGTCGGCGATTACACCTTTAACCATCATCTTCGGTGCAGTATTCCTGCTCAACACCCTGAAATATTCAGGTGCCATGGATACCATTCGTGCCGGCTTTACCAATATCAGCTCAGACGCCAGGGTACAGGTGATTATCATCTGTTGGCTGTTCGGCTCGTTTATTGAAGGCTCTGCCGGTTTTGGTACACCCGCCGCGATTGGCGCGCCTCTGTTGGTGCTCTTGGGTATCCCACCAGTTGCGGCCGCCGTGGTTGCTCTGGTCGCCGACTCAACGTCAGTGTCTTTCGGTGCCATTGGTCTGCCGGTGCTCTTTGGTATGGAACAGGGTCTGCTCGAAGGCGGTACCAGCATGGCTGCGGCGCAAATTGCCGAACATGGCGGTCACTTCAGTGATTATGCCCAGTTCATTGCCATGCATATGATAACCATAGATCTGATAACAGGTACGCTGATCCCCTTGGTAATGGTGTCTGTACTGACAGGCTTCTTTGGTCGCAATAAGTCCTTCAAGGAAGGCTTTGCCATCTGGAAATTTGCCCTATTTGCCGGTTTGG
Source organism: Shewanella sp. BJSY2023SW007 (assembly GCF_047314525.1). Taxonomy (NCBI): domain Bacteria; kingdom Pseudomonadati; phylum Pseudomonadota; class Gammaproteobacteria; order Alteromonadales; family Shewanellaceae; genus Shewanella; species Shewanella sp. BJSY2023SW007. The sequence goes on from NZ_JBKORL010000083.1 coordinate 48,626, forward strand.
CCTTCACCATTCCAGCCTGGTTGATCAACTTCTTCGCCGGTCCAGAGTTCCCTTCCGTGATTGGTGCCCTGGTCGGTATGGCATTGGTAATCCCAGTTGCCCGCAAAGGCTGGTTACTGCCTAAAACCCCTTGGAATGACTTTGCCGAAAACGACAAAGAGGGCGAAACGGCTCAAGTGGAGAGCAAGGCGCGTTTCTCCCAGTTGGCCGCCTGGACCCCTTACCTGATCATGGCAGGTCTCTTGGTGCTTTCACGTGTGGTACAGCCACTGAAAGCCTGGTTGAACAGCTTCAACATCAGTTGGACCGGCCTATTAGGCACAGAGCTCAAGGCTGGCTTCGCCACCTTCTTTGCACCGGGCGCCTTCTTTGTTGCCGTGTGTATTCTGGGCTTCTTCCTGTTCAGAATGAACTCCAAGGCCATCAAAGAATCGGTCACGGTTTCCTGCAAATCCATGGTGCCAACCATTATCTCCCTGGGTGCCTCCGTGCCTATGGTAAAAATCTTCCTAAACTCAGGCACCAACAGTGCAGGTCTGCAATCCATGCCGGTAGCATTGGCGGATATGCTGGCTGGAAGCCTCGGCAGCGTTTGGGCCTGGATTTCCCCCATAGTCGGTATTTTCGGTGCCTTCCTGTCGGGTTCGGCCACCTTCTCCAATATGATGTTCTCCGGCCTGCAATACAGCGTGGCTGATAACATAGGGGCCAACCATGCACTTATCCTGGCACTGCAAGGTATTGGTGCCAACGCCGGTAACATGATGTGCGTGATGAACGTGGTCGCGGCGGCAACTGTGGTCGGTATGGCCGGTCGCGAATCTGAAATCATCCGCAAGACTATGCCTGTAGCACTTGGCTATGCTTTGCTGGCCGGTACCTTGGCAATGCTTTGGGGTGGATTCTAAAAACGATAATAACTCCTCGATAAGGCAGCCGCCCTTGGCGCTGCCTTTATTATCAAATTTAATGTGTAGAGAAATGTCTTATGTCTATCAACTATGAAGCCGTGATCCGTGACCTGCGTAAACAGTTGGGAGAAACTGCCGTCAGTGACGACCCTGTGCGCCGTTTTGCCTGGTCAACCGATGCCAGCTATTTCCGGATAGTGCCCGAGGTTGTGGTACATGCCGAGGATCTGGAGCAGGTAAAACGCACTCTGGCTGTAGCCAGAAGCTACGGTGCTCCGGTGACTTTCCGCGCCGCAGGTACCAGTCTGTCGGGTCAGGCCATAGGAGAAGGCATATTGCTTATCCTGGGATTCGACGGTTTCCGTACTCTGGATATCAGTGAAGACAGTAACAAGGTCACTCTGGGTGCTGCTGTTATTGGCGCCGATGCCAACGCTGCCCTCAAACCTTTGAATAAGAAAATCGGCCCGGATCCGGCAACTCTGGCTTCTGCCATGGTGGGTGGTATCGTCTCCAACAACGCTTCCGGTATGTGTTGCGGCACGGCCCAAAACAGCTACCAAACCATCTCCTCAGTAAAACTGCTGCTGGCCGATGGCACAGAGCTTGATACCGGCAGCGAAGAGTCCAGAGAAGCCTTCAGTCAATCACACCCCGAACTGCTCAAGGCGCTGGCAGACTTGGGTGCCATGGCTCGCGGTAATGAGACCCTGGCAGCGCGAATTCGCAAAAAATTCGCCATTAAAAACACCACAGGTTACAGCCTCAACGCCCTGGTGGATTTTGAAGATCCCTTCGACATCATTAACCACATCATAGTCGGCGCCGAAGGCACCCTGGCGTTTGTCAACGAAGTCACCTATCACACAGTGGACGAGGCAAAATTCAAGGCCTCGGCGATGGCGGTATTCTTCAATATGGAAGATGCGGCCCGGGCAATCCCTCCTATTCAGGGCGAAAGCGTAGCCGCTGCCGAACTGCTGGACTGGGCCTCCATTAAGGCGGTTACCGGCAAGAAAGGTATGCCGGATTGGCTGGCCGAACTGCCGGAAGGCGCCGCGATTTTGCTGATAGAATCCCGCGCCAATGATGATGAAACTTTGGAACGCTATACCCAGGACGTTATCGCCAAACTGGCACATATCGAGACCGAGCGCCCCATCAGCTTCAGCCGTGATCCTGCCGTTTACGGTAAATACTGGGCCATGCGCTCCGGCCTATTCCCCATTATCGGTGGCGAGCGCCCCAAGGGCACTTCGGTAATCATCGAAGACGTGGCTTTCCGGGTTGAAAACCTGGCCAGTGCAGCCCACGATCTGACCGAGCTGTTCCATAAGCACGGCTATCCTGAAGGGGTGATCTACGGCCACGCCCTGGCCGGTAACTTCCACTTTATCATTACCCCTAAATTCGGCTCCCAGGCCGATATCGAACAGTTCCATCAATTTATGGAAGCGGTCGCCGATATGGTGATCAACAAGTACGACGGTTCGATGAAGGCCGAGCACGGCACAGGCCGCGCCGTGGCACCTTTTGTGGAAATGGAATGGGGCAGTGACGCCTACACCCTGATGAAAAACATCAAGCAGATCTTCGACCCCGAAGGACTGCTGAACCCAGGGGTGATCCTCAACGACGACAAGCAGGTACACATCAAGAATATCAAGCCTTGTCCCGAAGTGGACGACCTGGTAGACAAGTGTATCGAATGCGGTTTCTGTGAAAAGACCTGCCCCACCTCGGCGCTGAACCTGTCACCCAGACAGCGGATAGCTACCTTGCGTGAAATCGAGCGTCTGGAACAGAGCGGCGACAAGGAAGCGGCCGAGAAGATGCGTGCCGCCGCCAAGTATGATGTAGTGGATACCTGCGCCGCCTGCCAGCTGTGTACCATTGCCTGCCCGGTAGACAACAGCATGGGCCAGCTGGTCCGCAAGCTGCGTACTCCCTACATCACCACCACAGAGCAGAAGGTTCTGGATTTCCAGGCCAAGCACTGGGGCGCCGTCAACCAGGTGCTGAGCACAGGCTTTGATGCCCTGGGCACAATACACAAACTCACGGGCACGGGGATCACCTCTGGGCTGATGAACATGGGCCGGGCAATTTCCAAAGAAGTGCCTTACTGGAACCCTGACTTCCCCAAAGGCGGTAAGCTGCCCAAGCCATCAGCTCCCAAAGCCAACCAGGAAACCGTGGTCTATTTCGCCGCTTGCGGCGGCCGCACCTTCGGCCCAACACCGCTGGATCCCGATGACCGCACCCTACCTGAAGTAGTAGTGACCTTGCTGGAGCGTGCCGGCTATAACGTGATTACGCCGGCCAAGACCCGCAATCTGTGCTGCGGCCAGATGTGGGAATCCAAAGGGGATTTCAAGAACGCCGACATGAAACGTGACGAACTTATTGACGCGGTCAGTGCCATGACAGAGGGCGGCAAGCTGCCCGTGGTTGTCGATGCTCTCTCCTGCACCTACCGTGCTCTTTCCGGCAATCCCAAGGTTGAACTGTTGGATCTGGTCGAGTTCCTGCACGACAAGGTATTGCCGAAACTCACCCTCACCAAGAAGGTCAATGTGGCACTGCACCTGGGTTGCTCGGCACGTAAAATGAAGCTGGAACCCAAGATGCAAGCCATTGCCGATGCCTGCTCCAACAAGGTGCTGCGCCCGGCCGGTGTCGACTGTTGTGGTTATGCCGGAGAGAAAGGTCTCTACAAACCTGAGATCAACGCCTCGGCGCTGCGTAACATCAAGAAACTCATCCCCACCGACTTCAAGGAAGGCTACTACGCCAACCGTATGTGTGAAGTGGGCCTGAGTCACCACAGTGGTATTTCCTACCGCCACCTAGCTTATCTGCTGGAGGAGTGCAGTCGCTGACTATACTTAGAGGGAGCATTAGCTCCCTCTTTTTTCATCTGTGTTATATAACGGATTTGCGTTCGGATTAACGAACAAACTAAAGACTAAAAACACCATTAAAATCAAATAATTAAAACCTTCTCATTTTTGCAAAAAAGATTTTAATCATTTACTGAATTAGCACTATTTATTGTGTGGTTATAGGCTTATATTCAAGCATATTTACCCTATGTCAGGTGATGTTCAAATACAGAGTCAGAAAGCATCTGGCCACACCGGACATAGATGATGTCGGTTAACGCAAGCAACATCCAATTAGGAAACACCAAATGAAGATAGCCTTGTTTATTCCCTGTCTGGTCAACCAGATGCTGCCGGATGTGGCCATCGCCACCTTGGAACTGCTGGAGAAACTGGGGCACCAGGTGATCCTGCCTGAAGGCCAAACCTGCTGTGGTCAGCCCATGACCAACTCGGGTTGTTTCAACGAAGCCCGTAACACTACTCTTAAGCTGCTCAATGCCTTCAAGGGAGTCGAATGCGATGCTATCGTATGTCCAGCGGCCTCCTGCCTGGTAGCCGCCAAAGAAAACTTCCATGAGTTTGACAACAGCCCGGAAGCCGCGGCCGTTATCGCCAAACTGTACGAATTGACCGAATTCCTGCACGATATCGCCCCGGTAGAGAGCTTCCCCAAGCCCTTCCCGCACAAGGTGAGCCTACAACTGAGTTGTCACGGTATCCGTATGCTGGATCTCGCCAGCCCCAGTGAATACATGGGCCCACGTTACAACAAAATGGAAGCCCTGCTGGAACGCATTCCCGGCATAGAGATCACCTATCCGGATCGCCGCGATGAATGCTGCGGCTTCGGCGGTACCTTTGCGGTAGATGAAGGTGCTGTGTCTGCCAAAATGGGCAAAGACAAGGCTCAGGCCCATGCAGCCACGGGAGCAGACTATGCCGTAGGTTTTGATCCATCCTGTCTGATGCATCTGGATGGCATGATCCGCCGCCAAAACTTGCCGATAGAAACCCGCCATCTGGCGCAGATCCTCAACGCTGCCATTTAGGGAGATAGCCATGTCACAGACACAAGGGGCCAAAGCCCACGCCAGCCAAGCAGAGATCTTCTGCCGCGATGAGTCCAGAGTTGATTGGCATTCCAAAGCCCTGTGGGTGTTGCGGGAAAAACGCGACCGCGCCGCCGGCAGCCTGCCCGAGTGGGAACAACTGAGGGATCTGGGTTCGGCCATCAAACTGCATACCCTGACCAATCTGGCCAAGTATCTGGAAGAGTTCGAAGCCAATTGTATCCAGAACGGTATTCAAGTGCATTGGGCCAAAGACGGCGCCGAGCACAACCGTATAGTACATGAGATTCTGGCCAGCCATCAGGTGAAGAAGCTGGTGAAGTCCAAGTCCATGCTCACCGAAGAGTGCCACCTCAATCCCTTCCTCGAAAGCAAGGGCATAGAGGTCATAGACACTGACTTGGGTGAACGCATCATTCAGCTGAAAAAACAGCCTCCTTCACATATCGTGGTACCCGCCATTCACCTCAAGAAAGAGGAAGTAGGCGAACTGTTCCATGAAAAACTGGGCACAGAAGCCGGTGCCAGTGACCCGACTTACCTAACCCGCGCCGCCCGAGCCCATCTGCGTGAGCAATTCCTCAGTGCCGATGCCGCCATGACAGGGGTTAACATGGCCATCGCCGACAAAGGCGCGGTAGTGGTCTGCACCAACGAAGGCAACGCCGATATGGGCTGTAACCTGCCCAAGCTGCAACTGCACTCAATGGGGATAGACAAGCTGGTACCATCAGTGGAAAGTGCCTCGGTTTATCTGCGCACCCTGGCCCGTAACGCCACGGGCCAACCGGTAACCACATATTCCAGCTTCTACCGTGGCCCACAGACCGGTGGCGAGATGCATGTCATCATAGTGGACAACGGCCGTACCGAGATGCTCAAGGACAAGATCCTTGCCGAGTCGCTCAAGTGTATCCGCTGTGGTGGTTGTTTGAACACCTGCCCTGTATATCGTCGCAGTGGTGGTTACAGCTACAACTACACCATCCCGGGCCCGATTGGCATCGCCGTAGGCGCCCAGCACGATGACACCAACTCCATCGCCTGGGCTTGTACCCTGTGCGGCTCTTGCTCCTATGTGTGCCCCACCAAGGTGCCATTGGACAAGATCATCTTCCGTCAGCGTCGCCTCAAGGCCGAGTCGGGTCAACTGCCATATGGCAAAGGCGGTTATATGCCTTTGGTCGGTAAGTTTATGGCCAGCACCACTATGCTGAACTGCTCCATGAGTATGGCAAGACTGGGCTTGAGAATACTGCCCGGCAGCCTGCTCAAGCCATTCTCCGGCGCCTGGGGTAAATACCGTGAACTGCCCAAGGCACCCGCCTCTAGTTTCGAGGCCTGGTTCAAGAAAAACAGGAGCTAATCAGATGTCCAGCAAATCTTTTATTTTGGATGCCCTTAAGTCCTGCGCACTTGAAGGACACAATATGCCGGCCATAGATGTGGCCCCCCGACTGGACGACTTGATTGGCCAGTTTGAAACCAACCTGGGAACCGTTGCCGGCAAACTGCATAAGCGCGGAGGCTTTAGTGAGCTGCAACAGCAAGTCGATGCCCTGATAGCCGAAGGCAAGCAGATTATCTCTCAAGTGGAAGGGGTTAGCGGTAACCGTGAAGTCCCTGAAGACAGCCATGATCTGCGTGATATCGATTATGCCGTGATCAAAGGTCAAGTGGGTGTTGCTGAAAACGGTGCCATCTGGGTCAGTCAGAAATCTCTGTCCCACAGGATCACGCCCTTTATCTGTGAGAACCTGTTCCTGGTACTTGAAGCCGATACCATTGTCGCCAACATGCATGAAGCAGCCGACAAGATAATGTTGGACTCGGGTGAGTTTGGGGTGTTTATCGCCGGCCCATCCAAGACGGCTGACATTGAGCAGGCACTGGTAGTTGGTGCCCACGGCGCCTGTAGTCTGAATGTGTTCCTTATCTAACTCAGGATGAGGAGGACAAAAACGCCGGCAACTGCCGCAACGTAGTTCACTTAAGCGGAGCTGCCTTGTGATTAACAGGATATCGGGTCTTTGATATTTTTACCGCCCTAGGCCGATTTGGCTTAGGGC